>JAKLQT010000128.1 GCA_022013205.1 Candidatus Omnitrophota bacterium
AAGATCGCCATAATAGTGTTTAATATCGTTCCCTACCTTGCCTTGAGGGTCATGGGCTAAGAGAAAACCATACAACCGAAACCGCATATATTTTTAAACCGTTATTCCACCTACGCGGTGGGATGACGGTTGGTAGGATAAATAGGGATACGATGTTTTTATAGGTTAGGAAAGAAAGGAGGCCTTATGAATAAGGTCAAATTAGCAGTCGTGGTGATTGTAGGAATCTTTTTAATACAGGGGTGCGCTTCTGCAAGTAAGCATCGTCAACAAGTGCAGGATACTAGTGCAGACAGGCTGACAGTTGGAAAAGTCCAGCGTGAGATACGTATAGGCATGCCTTCAACTGAAGTAATAGAAGTTTTAGGCTCTCCTAATGTTGTTTCAACCGATGCAGAGCGTAGAGAAGTATGGGTGTATGATAAAGTTTCTACAGAGGTAACTCAATCAAGCAGTCAGGGCGGAGTATTTTTATTGTTGTTCGGAGCAGGTAGTTTCTCAGGGGCGGCGTCAAAATCTCAAAAAACCTTAACCATTGTTATTAAATTTGACGAAGATGGAAAAGTACGAGACTTTGCCTATCATACTTCAAGCTTCTAAAAAAGGAGGATAAAGCTGATGAGAATACTTGCTAAAGCTTTATTGTGCTTTTTTTTAATTTTAATTTTGGCAGGATGTGCATCAACAACACCTAAAGGATTTTTAAAATTACCTGAAAACCACCTGGAAAAAAGACAGACTGAAATGCGCTTATATGAGACTAAAGATGAAGAAAAAATCATCAGTGCTGTAGCAGGTGTATTACAAGATTTAGGGTTTATTCTGGATGACAGTGAAACTAAGCTTGGTTTTGTTTCTGCTTCAAAAAAAGCTGATGCAAAGAGTGGCGGACAAATGACAGCTGCGTTCTTCCTCGATGTTCTGTCTGCAATGGGAGGAAGCCAGGGAAACAATATGAATAGTTGCGACAAGGAACAACTTGTGAAAGCTTCAGTGATAACAAAACCAAGTTTAAAAGGAAATGAAACTTCTGTAAGAGTCACCTTCCAACGCATAGTTTGGAATATGAATAACCAGATAAGTCGAGTAGAAACCGTAAATGATCCTGAAATTTATGTGAAATTTTTTAATGATTTATCTAAATCAATATTTTTGGAGGCTCAGGAAATATGAGAAAATCAAAACAAAATTATTTGACGTTATTCTGTTTAGTAATCTTTATCGCTGGTTGTGCTACAACCTCAAAAAGAGCATTTCAAACCAATGAAAGCCAGGTAGCTTTAAGATCCATGCAAACTAGAGCTTTTGATACAACTGATAAAAAAATGATGCTGCAAACAATTCTTAGTGCTATGCAAGATCTTGATTTTGTTGTTGAAAAGGCAGACTTAACATTAGGGTCAGTTACAGGAGCTAAATATCTTGGTTATTCTGTGGTTAACATGACTGTGACTGTAAGAACCCGTGGGGATACACAATTATTAGTAAGAGTGAATTCTCAAGTCGGGATAAAATCTATCGAGGATCCAGAAACCTATCAGGATTTTTTCAATGTTCTGGAAAAAGCTCTATTTTTAACTGCGCATCAAGTTGATTAAACCTAGGAAAATAAGAGGAGTAAAAGCAGACAAGATGTTAGCCATTTTATCTGTCTGTAAACCTCTTGTCTTGAAATTATGTATGCTTATGATACAATAGGGTATAATCCTTAAAGCGGAGTTCTATTATGCATATGTTCATAGACAGATAATTAGGAGGCTGAAGATGAGTTCTATAGAAGATAAAAGAAAATACCTGCGTCTTGGTGCTTTCCTCGAGGGGACATTCCAGACCGAAGAAGGGAAAAAAGGACTGATAATGCTCACTAATTTCAGCCGAGATGGGCTGAAGGCCTGTCTTAATCGCAAAGTAGATCTTGGGGTAATGCTGAAGATCGAGATTTGGATCCCGGGAAGCATTATACCTGTATTTGCCCAGGGAGCCGCTGTCTGGATTAAACAAGGAGATTTGGAGTGGACTTACAATTATGACGCTGGTATAAGAGTATTGGATATAGAGCAGGAAGATAGACAGAGAATTCTTGACTTTGCCTATACGCATTGGCGTAACGCGAGGGGAAAAGTATGAAGCAGTATTGGAATAACACAAAAGTGATATGTACTATAGGGCCTGCCTGCAAGGACCATAAGACATTGAGGAAGATGATATTATCCGGTATGGATGTTGCCAGATTTAATTTTTCCCACGGTAAACCCCAGGAGCATGTAAAGCAGATAAAGTCTCTCAGAACTATTGCCGAGCGTTTAAGGATGCCTGTGGCGATAATGCAGGATTTGCCCGGGCCTAAAATTCGCATTGGCGCGCTAAAAGATGAGTTCATCGAACTTGTGGAAGGAAAACATTTTTTTTTAACCACGAGAAAAATAGTCGGAACAAGCGATGGGGTATCGGTGGATCATGCTACCTTTGTTAAGGGGTTAAAGAAAAACGATACTGTTTATCTTAATGATGGGCTCGTAAAGCTAACGGTTATTTCAACGGGCGAGGAAAAAGTAATATGTTCTGTTGTATGCGGAGGAAGAATCTATCCTAAAAAAGGGGTAAGCTGCCCTGATCGTATGCTAAAATTAAGCCCGGTAACGCCGCAAGATCTAAAATACCTGAAGTACGGAATAGAAGCAGGAGTTTATTTTATCGCGCTTTCTTTTGTGCAAATAGCGGAGGATATTATAAAGGTTAAAAACTTTATTAAAAAACATGGTAAATCAACTTCAGTTGTCGCGAAATTTGAACGCAAAGTGGCGATTGATAATATGGACGCTATTATCGCGGCCAGTGACGCGGTGATGGTGGCTAGGGGAGACCTAGGTATTGAGGCGGATCTTAAGGAAGTGCCGTTTTTACAAAAGAAGATTATTGAAAAGTGCAATGCTTTGGGCCGTCCGGTTATTACGGCGACTCAGATGCTTGAATCAATGGTAAACAATCCGCAGCCGACAAGAGCAGAAGTTAGCGATATCGCCAACGCGGTTATTGACGGAAGCGACGCATTGATGCTTTCAGAGGAAACAGCGATAGGCAAATACCCGCTTAAAACCCTTGAAACTATGGTGAAAATCGCGGCAAAAAGCGAGGAGCATTCAAAAAGCCTGCCCCGAAACGTGAAGTTTATTACAAATGAAAATGAAAACCTTGTTGATTCATTTTCTCAGGCCGCAGTCAATATCGCCGATAGCATATGTGCAAAAGCAATAATAGTACCCACGAACAATGCACGGGGAATTTCAATGTTGAGCCGGCGCCGCCCCCAGAGCATAGTTGTAGCGATCACTAAAGAAAAAAGCGTGTTTAGAAAACTTATCCTGATGTGGGGTATATATCCGATGCTTGTAAAAAAATTTGCAAACCTAGAACAGACTCTGAACGACAGCATTAAGATCGTCAGGAAGAACAGAATAGTTGAAAAAAATGATAACGTTGTGCTTGTGCTGACTGAAGACGGCAATCTTTTTTCTTCAAATATAATGCAGGTGCGTAAAATAAAAATATAAATGCTATGTGCCTGGATTGCTGATACTTGCTTTTATATCAATGGGAGATACAATGAAGCGTGCTTATAAATTAATACCTTTTTACATTTTAAGCGTTATATTTTTTTCCGAAGCCAGGATTTTTGCTCAGCAGGTGATAGCTAAAATCGAAAAAATTGCACCTGCTTACGGTGCTGTTGATGTTGATACACAGGTGCAGATATCAATTACTTTTAACACGGCCATGGACAAAAAGTCAGTTGAGAAAAATTTCCATATCTTTCCTGATGTCAGAGGGATTTTAAATTGGCAGAACAATACAATGATATTTAAACCGCATGAGCCGTTGCTGCCTTCGACCTCGTATTTTATAAGTTTTAATCCAGAGCTTAAAACTGTAAACGGTATTCCTCTTTCGATCACCTACTTTAATACCCCGGCTGAGGGCGTGTTTGTCGGGCCCGAGGGGACAATCAATATTGTCAGCATCAATGCTAAAGTGCAGGAACTTAGAGTAGAAGGAAACAATCCTGTCTGGTCAAGAGACAATAAAAGCATAATATATGATTTTGAGGGAGGGATATGGAAGGTTGATACCAGCGGAAAGAATAAAATTAAGATCTCATATGACGATGAAACTTATAAAGCCTCGCACCCGGTTTGCAATCCTCTTTCAGGCCAGATTGCTTTTGTCGGGACAAATTCAGCCGGCAGCGCGAATATTTATATTATAGACATGAAAACAGAGGTTATACAGCAGTTGACTGTTTTTTATGAGCCCAACCAGATTAAGAATTTAAGCTGGTCTCCGGACGGATTATATATGGCTTTTTTAAGGGCAGGGCAGGTGTGGATCATGAATAATGACTGCAAAGATATGAAGAAATTAACTACGGATGATCTTCAGTGTAAGGAAAACTTTGCCTGGTCTCCGGGAGGTACGAAAATTGCTTTCACAGGCAGTGAAAATGTCTGGATCGGCGATATTTATTCCGCGCAGTTGCGTAAGATGTCTTTTGATGATCCTAAAACAGGTGTTCTTGACTGGTCGCAGGACAATAAGATCGTTTTTGTCAGTGAGGGTATTACAATGATGAACGCTGACGGCAGCGATGAAATAAAAGTTCGCAGTGCGGCCCGAAATCCAGTCTGGATCAATAACGGGGAATTGCTCAGCTTTGTTCTGCCGCTTGACAATAAAGATAACAAGGCGCAGCTTTGGATTATGGATTCTAAGGGTGAAAACAAGAAAAAGATTGCTGAAATTAACACCGGTAAAATGGATGTTTCATGGTCACGTAATATTGGTTATTGGAATTTATTTTCTCCGTAAATGAGCGGGGGGAATTTTTAGAGAGTTGCGGTATTTTGTTACCGTTCTTCTTGAGATGTTCATGTCTTTTGATTTTAGAATTTTTTCGATTTCCTGGTCACTGTAGGGGTTGTCTCCCTGTTCTGTTTTTATTAATTCTTCAAGCATAGCTTTAATATTTTGATTTGAGAGAGTGCCGCTTTCTGAGACTATTGCCTGAGAGAAGAAATTTTTCAGGGCAAATGTACCGTAGGGAGTCTGGATATATTTATTTGCTACAGTGCGGCTGATAGTAGAAGGGTGGACCTCTAACTTCTCGGCGACTTGCTTGAGCGTAAGCGGTTTTAAATTAAATATTCCTTTTTCAATAAATTCGCCCTGGTATGAAATAATACATTTTGTTACCCGTTCCAAAGTCTGGTTACGCTGGCTTAAACCGCTGATGAGGTTTTGCGCATTTTGCAGCTTTTCCTTTATGAATCTCATTGCCTGTTCCGGGCAGTTCTTGTCTTTGTGTATTTTCTTGTAAATCTGGCTGATTGACAACTGCGGCAGGTTCTTCGCGTTTATTATTATTTCATAACCGGAAGGAGTTTTCTCTAAGATTACATCAGGAACAATACGCAGAGCGCCTGCGGCATAATTGCGAAAAGGTTTGGGGTCCAGGCTACTTATGTTTAAAACATATTTTTTTACCTGAGCTAAAGAAACCTTAAGTTCCTTGCTTATAAGATTATATTTTTTTGCGGCAAGCTCGTTTAGAAAATTTTTGATTATTATCGCCTCGGGTGAGTTTTCTTTACCCCTTCGTTTAAGCTGAAGAAGCAGGCATTCCTTGAAATCACGGGCGGCAACTCCTGCAGGATCAAGAGACTGAACTTTTTCCAGCACACGCCCAACTAACTCCTCGGAAAATCCGGTTGAGTGGGCTATCTCTTCAATGCTTGCGGCAAGATATCCGTTTTCGGCAATATTGCCGATTATCTGCTCGGCAATCTCAATATCATCTGAATTGATGTTGCTCAAGCGGTATTGCCGCAGCAGATCCTCCTGCAGAGTAGAGGATTTAGTGATGAGAGTTTCCATGAAATTATGTTTTTCAATGGATTCAACTACCTTGCTTTTGTCAAAGAAATCAGAAAACCAGACATTGTCATTATCCAGCCAGCCGGCTTCCAGCTTGATATCCTTTTCATCGCGGATGCGGGGCATATTGTTTAATGAATTATCTGGCGCTGATGTTTCATTAACAGGAGGTACTTCCTGATTTACCGCGTCTGCTCCCGCGGCTTCCTCGCTTGTGCTCACTGATACGTCTTCAAGCACCGGATTTGTCGCCAGTTCTTCTGCGATCAGTTGGTTTATTTCGACAATTGGCAGCTGCAGAATCTGCATAGACTGCTGCATTTTCATCGACATGATCATCTTCTGAACTTGTTTTTGTAATAATCTCTGCTTAAGGGCCATTGTTACCTCCGACACATAATTATATATTAACTTAACTATTAAAGCAAGTAACTAAACCTCTACTGTCAATCCTCTACATAGTTCCCCAACTCCTAGATAAAAAACACGTTTTCACAGATAGGGGGAATTGTATTTGCGGATTTTAATCAGTCGATTTACAAGGATGTGTAAAAATCGACTGATTTAGAGAAAAATGATGCGGCAGCGTTTTTTTAAGTGTAAACTTCTGATAATTTAGTGTAAAATATGTAAAATAGGGTTTTTTTATATTACTTGTTACTTTTAGAAAGGGATAATAATGTTTTCAGTAAAATTTGATGAATGGCATAATCTATTAAGTATCGAATTACGAGGCAATTTTGATGTGCAGCAAGGAGAACTTTTATGCGCAAGGCTTGAGAAGGAACTATCAAAAGCGAAAAAGGGATTCATTATTTTAACAGATTTATCTAAACTGGATTCCTTTGAGGGGGCATCCTATAAATATATTCAAAAAATAATGATGCTCAGTGATTCGCATGGCGTTTTAAAGGTTTTTCAGGTAATTCCGAATAAAACAAAGGATATCGGATTTAATATAATGTCTATTTTTCATTATTCAAATAAAGTCAAGATATACACATATAAAACCATAGAAGAAGCAACATACTATCTGCGGTTAGCTACAAATATAACAATAAAGGATAAAATACTTACGATCCTGAAAATTGTAAAAATAAAAACATCAACTCTAAGCGAACATGCCTGCTTTCGCGTATGTATTATTATTGGTGGATTTATAGGGTTGATTATTTTAAGGCAATTATTTAAAGCATTCGAAATCTCGCTAAGGTATTTATATATAACTCTTATCGCATTGTCAGGATTTTGGTTTGGGATAAAAGGCGGAGTTATGGCCGCGCTTATTTCCATGATAATATTTGGCATAGAAGTAAATATTTTTAATTCATGGTTCGGCAGAGAGATTGTTATGAAAACTATGTTTGTGAGATTTCTCATTTATTTCCTAAGCGGCATTGTGCTAGGTAATCTGTCGCAGACAGAAAAAAACTTGAGAAAAAAAATTAGAATTTTTGGCTGTGCACGATGAGCTTACAGGGGGTTTAAATTACAGGTTTAGTCTTGAGTCTTTAAAAAAAGAATTTGAACGCAGTAAAAGATATAAGAAAAATCTTACTATAGCAATAATCGATATTGACCATTTCAAAAACATCAATGATGCTTATGGCCATCTTGTCGGTAATGATACCCTGAAAGCATTCTCTAATATTATAAAAAATAACCTGCGGGAAGTGGATATTTCCGGCAGATACGGCGGTGATGAATTTGTCTTAATCTTCCCTGAATCTTCCGCCGAACAAGGAATGAAAATAGTAACGAGAATTAAAACAGCACTATCCGAAAGCAAAATCACATCAGCTTTTTTAATAAGCAAGAAAGATATTTCAGTGACGTTTAGTGCCGGATTAGCTTCCTTTTCCGCGCATAATAAAACTATGAATAATCTGATTGATACTGCCGATAAGGCTCTCTACCAGGCAAAAAATGAAGGAAGGAACAAGATTGTAGCTTATTAAGAGGAATGCTGTCCTGCAAGGAGAATTATATCTTTTCGCGGTTATACGCGCTAAAACTAATGAAGAGCTTTCAGAAATTAATAAGGCCATTCAGATATTACTACAGGATGAGCTTGAGCATGAAGTAGTTATCAATTAAGGTAAATAATTTGATTTTCATGTAGTCTTTTTCCCTTTTTATTTCGTCTTACGGTTAGAAAGGGAAAGGAGGAAGTAATGAAAAAAGAAGGCAGATTAACAAGGTTTTTGGTATTGGCAATCGGGGTTAGTTCTATCGCAGGGGTATTCTCAGCGCCGGCATTTGCCAGAAACGGCAATGAGGGAGAACCCCGCATAGGAATGCAGAATACGAACTGGGACAGGGATAATGACCAGACACAGGAAGAAGATACAGCTGACGACCGTTATATGCGCCGCAAGAATGATGATGAGCGGCAGGACGATTACGGACCAATACACGGCAGAGGCAAAGGTTCCGGAAAAAAAGAAAAAGGCACTTACAGCAGAGACGTCAGGCAGGAACGCAGACAGGAGCTTATGCGCCTTAGGGTAGAGGATCCGGAAAAGTATGAACAGATAATACAAAAAAGGCAGCAAAGGCAGCAAGAGCAACTGCAATACTTAAAGGAAAATGATCCCGAAAAATATAAAAAAGTAAAAGCAATGATCGATAAGCACGAAGAACTTAAAAAACTTAAAGAAGAAAATCCTGAGGCATTTCAACAGGAAATAAAGGAAATACAGAAAACCAGAAGGCAAAACCAGCTTGAACGCCTGCAGCGTTTAATGGTAGAGGATCCTGAAGGATTTGACAAAATAATAAGCCGCTTGAGACAGAACAAACACAATAAGTGGCAAAGGTTAAAAGAAGAGGATCCGGAAAAGTTCAGGCAGATTGCAGCACAAAGAGGCCAACACATGCGGGAATGCCTTCAAAATTTAAAAAAAACTGATCCCAAGCGGTATGAGCAGGCAAAACAGCATGTTCACAGAGCCAGGATGGAAAAACTTAAGGCCCTAAAACAGGAAAATCCGGAAAAGTTTCAAGAGGTAATGGCAAAGAGAAAAGAAAAATTTCAGGAGCATATGGAAAGATTAAAAGAAGAAGATCCGGAAAAATGCGCGCGGATACAGTCCAGAATAAACGATCTAAAAGATTATCAACAATTGAAGCAGGATAATCCGGAGGAAGCAGCACAGTATCTGCAAACACATCCTCAACTTGAAAACATTATAAGAAGATATAACTGGCAGGTTAAAACTGACGAATTATGAGTATCCTATGACAGGCGCTGTGACGGCAGACAATAAAGATATTATACTAAAAGCGCAGGAAGGCGATATGTTCGCCTTCCGTGTTTTGGTAGACGTTCATAAAGAACAGGCCGTAAGAATCGCTTATGCGATTACAGGTAATCTTGCTGACGCACAGGATGTGGCACAGGAAGCATTTATACGGATTTATAAAAATATAAACAGTTTTAGATTTGATTCCAGATTTTCTACATGGCTTTACCGGATAGTGGTGAATCTGGGGCATGATTTGTTAAGAAAAAGGAAACGCTTAAAGGTTGTTTTCGATAATGACAATGATGCTCGGCAAGTGCAGATTAAGGACGAGAAAGGCGCTGATCCAGGGAAGAAGCTTCTGTCTGTGGAGTTAAAAGCTAAGATTGAAGCGGCATTAACTTCCTTGCCGGAGAAACAGCGGATTGTTTTTTCTCTCAAGTATAAAAAAGATATGAAGATCCGGGAAATAGCGCAACTAATGGGAGTGAGTGTTTCCACTGTTAAAATGCATTTATTCAGGGCAATAGATAAAATGCAGAAAAAACTGCGCGAATATGTGAGGTGATTAAAATGTTATGCTGGTTAAGAAGGAAAAAATTATTTGAATACGCGATAGGCGATCTGGATACGGATCAGGCGCAAAAGATTGAAAAACATTTAAAGTGCTGTTCTAAATGCCGGCAATATGTGTCTTCTGTGCAGAAGATCAACAGCATGAGCACTTCTGATGGACAGCTGTTTTTAAGTGAGGTTTTCTGGCGCAAATTTGATGAACGCTTAAGCCTTAATCTTACTCGGCAGACATCACCCGTAGCTT
>JAKLQT010000129.1 GCA_022013205.1 Candidatus Omnitrophota bacterium
AGCATAGAATTATGGATTATTTGCTTAGTGAAGAGCAGATAATGGTCAGAGATTTGGCCCGTAGAATTGCTCAGGAAAAGCTCAAACCCATGGTTAAAGAGCTTGAAGAAAAGGAAGAATTTCCCTGGGCAATAATGAAAATGCTTGCAGAAGCCGATCTTTTCGGTGTGTATATCGAGGAAAAATACGGCGGAATGGGCGCGGGAGTTTTTGAACTTTGTCTGGTTACTGAGGAGCTGGCACGAATTTGCGGCGGAGTTGCCGTAAGCTACGCGGCTTCTGCCTTAGGAACTGACCCGATTATACTTTTTGGAAGTGAGGAACAGAAGAAAAAGTATCTGCCTGATTTAGCCGGCGGAAAGAAAATTGGGGCTTTCGCGGTTACTGAGCCTAATGCCGGAAGTGATGCCGGAGCAATTGAAACAACGGCAAAAAAAGACGGAACTCATTATATTTTAAATGGCTTGAAGCATTTTATCACTAATGGCGGTGACGCGGAGGTTTATGTTATTATTGCCATGACCGATAAAAATAAAGGGCAGCGCGGTTCTTCCGCTTTTATCGTAGAAAAAGGTACGCCTGGATTTACATTCGGCAAAAAGGAAGAAAAGATGGGTATTAGAACGTCTTCTACCCGTGAGCTGATATTCCAGGATTGTAAGATCCCTAAAGAAAACCTGCTCGGCAAAGAAGGCATGGGATTTATTATTACAATGAAAACATTTGATCTGTCAAGGCCGGGAGTCGCGGCACAGGCTCTTGGAATTGCGCAGGGGGCTCTTGATCTGGCTGTTGAATATTCCCGCCAGCGGGTACAATTCGGCAAGCCGATTTCCAGTTTTCAGGGGATCCAGTTTATGCTTGCTGATATGGCCACTCAAGTAGAAGCGGCGCGCGGCCTTGTTTATAGTGTAGCTAGACAGATCGACAGCGGTAATACCAAAGTTGCCAAGGAATCGGCAATGGCCAAGTTGTTTGCCTCTGATGTGGCTATGAAAGTGGCTACAGACGCGGTGCAGATATATGGCGGCTACGGGTATATGCGTGAATATCCGGTTGAGAAATTTATGCGTGATGCGAAAATTACGCAAATCTATGAAGGCACCAACCAGATACAGCGTAGTATAATTGCTACTAACTTAATAAAAGAAGCGCTTGCGGCTTCAAAAAAGAAATAAAAAATGAACATAGTTGTTTGTATAAAACAAGTTCCGGATACGACTGATATCCGGATTAATCCGGATACCAATACCTTGATAAGGGACGGAGTAGAGTCTATTATCAACCCCTTTGATATGTACGCGATTGAAGAGGGGTTGCGCCTGAGAGAGAGGTTCCAAGGCAAAGTAACGGTAATTACTATGGGGCCGCCGCAGGCTGAGGCAGCACTGCGTGAAGCAATCTCACTTGGCTGTGATGAGGGGATTCTTCTCTCTGATCGGGCTTTTGCCGGCAGTGATACGCTTGCTACAAGTTATGCCCTGGCAATGGGGATAAAAAAGCTCGGAGATTTTGATGTTATCATATGCGGAAAACAGGCTATTGACGGTGATACAGCTCAAGTGGGGCCGGGAGTTTCGGTGTGGCTTGATCTGCCTCAGGCAGCATATGTTAAAAAAATAGAAGAAATCAAGGAAAAAAAAGGCAGTAAGATATTCAGGCTTGAAAGAATGGTTGAAGAGGGGTATGAGATCATTGAGATACCGCTGCCATGTGTGCTTACAGTTGTAAAGGAGATCAATGAGCCGCGAATGCCTTCTTTAAAAGGCATGATGCGCTCTAAAAAAGCGGAAATCATCAAATGGACTGCTGAAGATATTCAGGCAGAAGAAAAAAAGATAGGCCTGGATGGATCACCTACGCAGGTAGTTAAGATTTTCAGCCCGCCTGCCCGTGTTGGCGGACAGATTTTACACGGTGAATCAGAAGATGTAGCAGCAAAATTACATGAACTTTTAAAGGGCGAAATTAAATAATTATGGCTATTGAAGTAATTCAGGATAAATGTGTAGGATGCAAACTCTGTTTAAAGGCATGCCCATTTGATGCTATTGATATGGTTAATAGCGTGGCTGTAATTAATGATAAGTGTGTTTTATGCGGAGCATGTGTTGACAGCTGTAAGTTTGACGCGATCCTTTTAAGAAAAAAAGAAGAGGTCGATGTAACTCTTGATGAGTATAAAGATGTCTGGGTTTTCGCGGAACAGAAAAAGGGAGTTATCCAATCGGTAGTTTTTGAACTGCTGGGAGAAGGGAAAAAGCTGGCACAGAAAAGAAATCAGAAACTGGCTGCTGTACTCCTTGGAAACGGGATTAAATCAAAAGCAAAAGAACTGATCGAGCGCGGCGCGGATATAGTATATGTTCTTGAGGACGAAAAACTGAAAGATTATCAGGCAGAGTATTATTCCCAGGCATTAACTTATATTATCCGCAAAATCAAACCGGAAATTGTGCTTAGCGGGGCAACCTCGATCGGGCGTTCTCTTATACCCCGTGTAGCGGTTGAGCTGAGAACAGGGCTTACTGCTGATTGTACCGAGCTTGACATAGACGAAGAAAAAGGCATGCTTCTTCAAACCCGCCCGGCTTTTGGCGGTAATATAATGGCAACAATCATTTGTCCCCATCGCAGGCCTCAAATGGCTACGGTAAGGCATAAAGTGATGAAAGAAGCCTTGGTTGATAAAAAACATAAGGGCCAGATCATAGAAATTGATACTAATGAGATTAAACTCAAAAGTAAAACAACTCTTGTGGGCCTTATCGAGGAGATTGAGGAGACGGTTAACATAACGGAGGCGGATATCATTGTTTCCGGAGGCCGCGGAGTAGGCAGCGCGGAGAATTTTAAACTGCTTGAAGAATTTGCCAAGACGATTGGCGCGGCTGTGGGAGCATCGCGTGCGGCTGTTGACAGCTGTTATAAGCCATATTCTCATCAGGTGGGGCAAACCGGAAAAACAGTATGCCCGAAAATTTATTTTGCTGTGGGTATATCAGGCCAAATCCAGCATTTAGTAGGCATGCAGTCATCGGATATAATTGTAGCTATTAACAAGGATGCAGATGCTCCAATTTTCAAATTAGCCACTTACGGCATTGTGGGAGATCTCTTTAAGATTATTCCCTTGCTTACCAAAAAATTCAAAAAGTAGTTACTCTATTTTAAAACTAAAAAATTATTTGATGATATCGTAAATTTAGTTAATATCTTTTAAAAAGAAAGTTATATGCCTCCGCAAAAGGCCACAGACAAAGCTTTGAGAATGAATGCTTAAAACGTAAATGAGTTGAGCTGTCATGCAAAGGAATAATGCTGCAGTGGATTTCGCAAGATGCGGATAAGTATCCATGAAAAAATCGTTTTTCAGTAAACCTTAATCAGCTCAAAAATTTCACCATCATCTTCTCTGAAGTTCACGTTAAACGCTAAAGAACCGTTGTTTTACGCGAATCGCGAATGAGGTTTTTTGATTATCAGTTTATTTATAATTGTGTTATAATAAAAAAAAAGCTTCTCAGTTAATGATTTTTTAGTAATTTTGGCGGGATGTTAAAGGGCTTAGTTGATAAGAGAGCAAAGAGAGAAGGAAATTGCGGAAAAATAAACTAAAATTATCGTTCATGCAATTTATATTTTTCACTGGAATTTTCAGCTTGCATTTGAATTTTGCTTATGCGGAAAATTTTGCCATTAGTATTTTAATAAGCTGCCAGATAAAACCTTATGATCTGGCATTAGAGGGGTTTCTCGAGGGCTTAGAAGAAAAGGGATATAAAGAAAACACAAATTTAAACATTACATATTATAACATAGCTAAGAAAGAGCTTGATATTATCAAAGAAGTAAAAACTAAAAACCCTGATTTGATATTAACTATTGGTACTGAGGCGACAAATCTGGCTTATGAGGGAATTGATGATATTCCTGTTGTGTTTTCAATGGTCTTAAACCCGGGAAAATATAAAGTTGTAAAAAGCATGGAGAGTTTGGGAAATAATTTCACCGGAGCTTCTATGGATATATCGGTCGAGACACAGTTTGAAAGGTTAAAGATGGTTATGCCCCCTATAAAAAAAATCGGGGTGCTTTATAATCCTAAAACAACCGGCGAATTAATTGAAGAGGCCAAACTCGCGGCTTTAAAAGCAGGGTTGGAGTTAGTTACTGCTATAATAAATACTCAACAAGATGTTCCAAAGGAAGTTAGGGGGTTGGTTGGGAAAGTTGATGCTTTATGGATGGCGGCGGATAAAACTGTACTTACTAAAGAATCAAGCAGGTTTATACTGGAATTCACATTGAAGGAAAAAATTCCTTGTTTGGGATATTCCAGCATGGCAGTAAAAGCGGGAGCGTTATTAGCATTGGATTGCGATTATAAAGATATAGGCAGGCAATCAGGGGAGCTGGCCTGCAGTATTCTGCGCGGGAGTAAACCTTATGAGTTACCTGTAACTGTGCCTCGGGAAATATTATTAGTGGTTAATCTTAAATCTGCTAAATGGCTTGGGATTGAAGTTCCGGATGATGTTTTAAAAAAAGCATCAGAAATTTTCAAATAATATTTATATTGATTTTATCCCGCATGCTTTAAAAACCCCGGCTTTTCCCGCTTTAAATGCAGCGGGACAGGCAAGCTGGGGATGCCCGCCAGTAAAACTGGTGAGGTCTCGCTGTTATACAGTAGCGGAAAAGTAAATCTGCGGGATTCCGCTCAGAAACCCCGGGCTTTAGCCCGGGTGAGCTTCATTTTCAGCAATTATGTTGCATGATAGAAATTGACAACTAAGAGTTTTTAAGGAAAGTAAAGGAGTTGATATGGGTATAAAAGCTAAACTTATTGGGTATACCACAATATTAGCAGTGAGTGTTTCTCTCTTTTTTAGCTGGTACCTAATCAGTCATGAAGAAGTAGTTTTAAAGGAGCAGTTAAAAAAGAGGGGAATTTCTTTATCCAGGAGTATTGCCAATAATGTCCAATACGGTGTTATTACCGAAGATAAAGAAGTTTTAGATAATTTTATAGACGGGGCGGTTAATGAAGAAGATGTTGTTTATGTGATGATTATTGACAAGAAAGGGAAAATTATAGCTTCTAATACTCCTGAAGAGATTGGAAAAGTAGTTGGAGATATGAAGGCCCTGGAAGTTGAAGGAATATATGTTCAACTGGATCAGGGTAAAGAATGTTATGATATTGCGGTTCCGATAATAAGCAGCAGCCGGGTGCAACAGGCAGGTTTGGATTTGTTTAAATTTTATGATGAAGAAAAAGAAGCTATAGAATCAAACTCAGAAGAGAAAGAAGATAAGATAGGTATAGTTAGATTAGGAATGACGATAGGTAGGATAAGGGATGTTTTGGTAAAGATGCGAAATAAAGTTGCTTTTTTTACTCTTGGCATTATTGCGGTGATAGTTATTCTCAGTATCATTTTTTCTGATAAGATAGTTAAACCTATTCAGCTTTTAGTGGAGGTGACAGGCAAAGTCGCAACAGGTGACCTGATTCAGAAGATAGAGGTGAAATCTAATGATGAGATTGGCAGCTTAGCGAGTTCTTTTAGCCTGATGGTCGGCAGCCTTCATGATGTGATATTCAAGGTACAGAAAGCATGCGGGCAGGTATTATCTTTTGTTGAAAATCTCTTAACCTCGGCGCAGAATATAAATGCCTCTATCCAGGATGTTTCTTCAACGATTGAACATGTATCTCAAGGGGCGGATAAACAAAAACAACAGGTTGACGGTTCTTTTAAATTAATGTATTTATTGCTAAATTTGGCAGAAAGTGTGTCGTCAGGTTCAAAAAATGCGTTAGCAACGGCAATGAAAACGAGACAGACAGCACAAGGTGGGGGGGAGGCTGTTAAAACAATAACGGAAAAGATAAATAAAATTTATCAGTCAGTTAGTAACTCTGCGGATCTAGTTAGGGAGTTAGGGGTAAGGTCAGAGCAGATAGGAGAAATTGTTGTGGTAATTACAAACATTGCTGATCAGACAAACCTGCTGGCTTTAAATGCGGCTATTGAGGCAGCAAGGGCAGGAGAATCCGGCCGGGGGTTTAGTGTGGTAGCAGAAGAAGTGCGTAGATTATCTGAAAATTCGGCAAAATCAGCTCATCAAATAGGCAGCTTAGTTAAAACCATACAGTTAGATACAGACAAAGCGGTTACATCTATAGAGCTGAGTTCTATAGAAGCCTCAGAAGGGACTAAGATTGTTATTCAGGCGGGGATGGCATTGGAAGAAATAATTCAGGCAGTGCAGGAAACCGCTTCTGTGGTAGAACAAATTTTTTCATCTTCTTTAAAACAGACAGAAAAGGCAAAGGATGTGATGAAAAGTATAAGTGAGGTAGCCAAAGTCGCTGAAAATAATGCTGTTATTGCTCAGGATGCATCATCAACTGTGCAGCAGCAAACGGCCTCAATGCAGGAGCTGGGAACGATTACGCAGGAGCTGTCTGAAATGGCTAATGGATTACAGGAATTGGTGAATAAGTTTAAGATTAAAGAAGCAAAAGAAATACAAACAATAGAAAGGAGCCAGGGGTGATGGCTGAATTAAGCGGATATAGCGCAGCATTCCGGGAGTTTGGGGTTAAATCTTAATTTTGCCGGGTATTACAACTGGAATACGATGCTGTATTATGTCGGGGAGAAACCCAGGGATGTAGCCGGAGGGGATACCAGAGACGCTCTTTCCTCTTATACCCTGGTAGATACTGCTTTTTTAATTGAAGATATTATCGAAGGCATGGATATCAAGTTTATTGTAAAGAATATTTTTGATAAGACATATTATTATCCAAGCACAACATCGACATCAGATTATACACGCCCCGGGAGGAATTACTACATGAGTGTAGGATATAAGTTTTAATTTAGAGAGCTCCCCGCCAGTAAAGGTGGGCAGGAGAGCAAAGAGAGTTAGCGTATACTACAGCCCGAAGCGAGAAGTTATGGAGAATAAGCAAGAGAAAGGGGATACAAATTGCCCTGCCTAATGCATAATTTAAAGCGCTTGGACTGATTTCTCCTAACGTCTTTTGTGAGAGTTTAACAACGAACCGCTGTGTACGCAAAAACGTATGCATGGTGGTGGTGAGACAGGGAAAGCGATAGTGTCAAAAGTAAAATGGGTTAGCAAATATGTCGGAAGATTTGAAAAAGTTAATCAAAAAATTTAAACTTAGTTACTGAATAAAGTATTGATAGTTTTCAGAACTGATTATATAATTAAAAAATAAAGGAAGCTACAAGATTGATTAGATTTCCATTAACATTATTATTAATATTTTGCCTCCTCCTTATCTTTAGCTTAAAATCAGATTTTGCTGCAGCCGCGCCTTTTAATCTGATTATTATAAAGAGCCGGGATATAACGCCGTATAATGAAGCGGTGGCCGGGTTCATGGAGGCATTAAACCAAAATGGTTATAAAGAGGGTAAAGATTTGCATTGTGTATATTACTCAATGGATACTCAAAAAGACATCGATATTATATCTGAGATAAAAGCTAAAACTCCTGATTTGTTATTAACTCTCGGTTCTGAAGCGGCAAAGTTTATTTCTGCGGAAATAAAAGACATCCCCGGGGTTTTTTCAATGGTTTTATTCCCGGTAGAAAATAAAATTGTGAAAAATATGGAAAGCCCGGGAAATAATTTTAGCGGCGCTTCTATGAATATCCCTGTTGAAATACAATTTAGAATGATAAAAAAGGTTATCCCCGGCGCAAAGAATATTGGGGTAATGTATGATCCGGATAAGTCATCAAGATTAATTGAAGAAGCTAAAAAAGCGGCTTTACAAACAAACATAGAATTAGTTGCGCTGGAAGTCCATTCCGCGAAGGACGTCCCCGGACAGTTTAGAAATTTAATCCGCCAAATCGATGTTTTATGGACGATTGCGGATAATACAGTGCTTAGCAGAGAATCTATGAAATTTATATTATCACAAACACTGGAAAAAAAAATACCATGTTTTGGAATATCTAAACCAATGGTAGTTGCCGGCGCGTTATTAGCACTTGATTGCGACTTTCATGATATCGGCAGACAGTCTGGAGAAATAGCCTGCAAAATTTTAGAAGGCGCTAAACCAGGTAAATTACCTGTAAGTGTATCGCGTAATCAACGATTGATATTAAATCTCAAGACCGCAAAATGGCTGGGCTTACAAATAGCGGAAGATATCTTAAAAAATGCATCGGAAGTCATTAAATAATTTTTTTAGTTTTTTAAAGAGAGGAGGCTTAATGTAATTGTAATTAATATGTTTAAAAGTTCAACGTTTTCACTTGGACAAATTTGTTTGAGTTATTAGTGTTTTCGAATAAAGAAGAAACTTTTTTAGAAAAAGGAGGAATAGGTTGAAAATAATTACAAGATTAATGATGTTATTGTTGATTTTGAGCTTGTGTATACCATGTGTCTTTGCTCAAGAGGACGAAGCAGTGACAGAGTTGTTTCTTTTTGGGGAAGAAGAACTGGTGGTAACCGCTGCCCGCTATGAACAGAAGTTAAGCGAAGCAGCGGCAAGTATTATGATAATTACTGCTGATGACATTAAAAAAAGCGGAGATACAACCTTGATTGAAGTACTAAAAAATGTACATGGCGGCCTCGAAAGGATGGCAATGAATGGCTATTCGCGTGTAGTTTTCAGAGGACAGTCTATAGGTTCAGTCAAGATGATGGTTGATGGGCATGCTGTCAATGAGCTGTTATATGGGAACTATGACTGGTGGCGCAATTTCGATTTAGATATTATTAAGCAGATTGAAGTGATAAAAGGGCCGGGATCAGCTCTTTACGGAACAGATGCGTTGAGCGGGATTGTAAACATCATTACTAAAAAGGGCAAAGATGTAAAAGGAGTAGAAGTTAATGCCAGAGGCGGTAGTTTTAAAACCGCGGGGGGAAGTATTCTCGCTGGAGATATAATCAAAGATGATTTAGGTTATAGATTTTTCCTGCAGCAGACAAAAAGCGAAGGGCCGCACTGCCCGTTGGAATCCGACATATTAAACGGGACTCCCTATACGCGATGTCCGGGTACTATGAATGAAGGATTTAAAACAACCACTTTGGGTTTAGATCTGGAAAATAATGATTTTTACGTCCGCGGTATGTATTTTCAATCCCAAAAAGATATGTTAGTTGGTTCTTCGTTTTCTTTGGCAGATTCTGAGATCTACTCTGAGCAGTATTTTATAGAAGGCGCGTATGATTATAAACTCAATGAAGATATTGTTCTTACACCCAAGGTTTATTATCATTATTGGGATGATGTAGTTTTGGATGGTCAGGTATTCCCTGCGGGATATTATACAATTGTACCCGCCTTACCTCCTTATATACCCAAGGATTTCAACTTTGACGGCATATTGGAATATTGGCCGGAAGGGGTGTATGGGGCCGGTGGTTTTAAATCCGAACTTTATGGGACAGAGTTGAAATTTGAAACATCCTTAAATGAGATAGTCAAGATTATCGGAGGGGTATTTGTGGAGAAAAGCAGATTGTATGATGTTTATACTAAAGCAAATATGCACCCTACGGCTTTTTATAACTATGGGAGTTTTATGGATGTAAGTGATAGCGTCAACTTTAATAAAGGCGGTAAGAGGACTATAACGGGTACTTTTGCCCAGTTTGACTGGAAAATAAAGGATGGCCTGGCTGCGATTGTTGGCGCCCGTTATGAGAATTACAGTGATTTTGGAAATACATTTAATCCCCGTTGCGGATTAATCTGGGAATTCAGCGAAAAAGGAAATTTAAAGCTTCTTTATGGAACAGCGTTCAAGGCACCTAGTTTTGGCGAACTATATAATCAACATAACCCCATAGCTGTCGGGAACGAAGACCTTAATCCTCAGAATATTAAAACCGCGGAAATAGCCTTGAGCTATAAACCTTTAGATAAATTACAGACAGAACTTACTGTTTTTCAGAGCAAGATAACAGATGGAATTGGTTTGGATGCTTCCTCAAAGATTCTGCCTACGGATCCGGCCATATTCGGCAATGTGTTGGAACAGGAATCCATTGGTGTAGAAACACAAGCCAAATATTATTTTAAGGAAAAAACATATCTTTACAGTAGTTTTGTTTATGTAGAATCTGAGACTAGCGGGGACGATACATTAGATATCCCGCAGTATTCCGGAAGCGCGGGGTTTAATCTTAATTTTGCCAGGTATTACAACTGGAATACGATGCTGTATTATGTCGGTGAGCAGCCCAGGGACGGCAGAGGGGGAGATCCCAGAGATCCTCTTAACTCGTATAGTGTAGTAGATACCGCTTTTTTAATTGAAGATATTATCGAAGGCATGGATATCAAGTTTATTGTAAAGAATGTTTTTGATAAGACATATTATTATCCAAGCTCAACATCGACATCAGATTATACGCGCCCCGGGAGGGATTACTCCATGAGTGTAGGATATAAGTTTTAGAGTTTAGTAACATGAAGAATGCTAAGTTATTTATCTTACTATAAGGGGCTGTTGCAAAACACAGGCTCGCGCGGATTTGTTGTTTTGCAACAGAGCCTATAAAGTAACATAAAAATTATAACTAAATAAATTTCGATAATTACGTTTTATATCAGAAAAAGTCAGGTGTTTTTTATGAGCCTCAGGTTGAAACTTGTTACTTATACCGCAATATTAATAATAGGGGCTTCCCTGTTTTTCAGCTGGATTTTTATTCGTCATGAGGGAGAAGTTTTAGAGGAACAATTAGAAAAGAGAGGGATTTCTTTAGCAAAAGGAATCGCAAACAATGCCCGATATGGTGTTATTATTGAAGATAGAGTGATTTTGGATAATTTTATCAATGGGGCAATTAGTGAAGAAGATGTCAACTTAGTAATAATTGCAGGTAAAGAAGGAAAAATTCTGGCAGCGGATGATCAAAAAAAAATAGGCACTATTATAGAAGGACAATTAAAAAAGAAATTTACTGCCCCATATGAATTTTACATTCAACGTTATCCGGGGAATAGGCACTATTCAATTGTAATGCCTATTCTATCTGAAGGAAAAGATGATGATACTTCTTTATATATTTTTGGTGCTGAAGAACAAGGTGAGGATGATTCTGAAAATCTTGGCCGAAAGAAACAACAAATAGGGACGGTATTAATTGGTATAACATTGGCTAATGTGAGGCAGATCGCAGTTGGAATAAGAAATAGGGTAATTTTATTAACTTTGAGTATTATCGTGATATCTGTTATTATTACTGTGTTCATCGCAGGCCATATAGTTAAACCCATTGATGCCCTGGTAAAAATGGCAGAAAATGTCGCGAGGGGAGACTTAAGCCAAAAGGTTGATATTTTATCAAAAGATGAAATTGGAAGTTTGGCTAAAGCATTTAATAAAATGGCCGCGGATTTAAAAAAATCGAGGGATGAATTACATGAGTATAATAAAACTCTGGAATTTAAAATTGAGGAAAGAACAACTGAAATTCAGAAAGCAAATAATGAATTAGAAGGGATAAATAAAGAACTGGATGATTTTACTTATATTGTATCGCATGATTTAAAAGAACCGTTAAGATCTGTGTTTGCATTTAGTAAATTTGTAATGGAAGACTATAAAGATAGGCTTGACGGACAAGGAATAGAATATTTAAACCGAATAAATGCCGGCGCTATGAGGATGCAGAAACTGATTGAAGATCTTCTTGAAATTTCACGCATAGGAAGAAAGAAAAATCCTGTTGTTAAGGCTAATGCAAAAGATATAATAAAAGAAGCGGAACTCAGGCTGGAATACGCGATAAAGGAAAAAAATGTTCAAATAATAATTGAAAATGAGCTTCCGGAAATTTTCTGCGAGCGTTTAAGAATGACAGAGGTATTTGCCAATTTATTTTCCAATGCGATTAAGTTTAATAATAAAGAACAGCCCCAAATAAAGGTTGGATGCAGGGAAAAGGGAAATTTTTATGAATTCCATGTTAAGGATAACGGCCCCGGTATAGAGGAAAAATATTTTGATAAAATATTTCAGATTTTTCAACGGCTGGGAAGAAGAGAAGATACCGAGGGTACCGGCGCCGGGCTGGCAATTGTTAGGAAAATAATTGAAATGCATAATGGGAAAATATGGATAGAATCTAAAGTCGGGGAAGGTACGGCATTTTATTTTATAATGCCTAAAGAAAAGAGATATCTTGTTCAGGAGAAAAAGGTTGGGCAGATATTAGTTGAGAAGAAGCTCATTAGCGGCAGGCAATTACAGAGCGCTTTGGAAGAGCAAAATAAAATTAAAAAAATCAGAGAAGGAGGAGATTAAATTATGATGAATAAGATTGTTGATATTTTGCTGGCAGAAGATAATCTTGATGATGTAGATATAACTAAAAGAGCAATGAAACAGGCAAAGATAATAAATAATCTTTATATCG
>JAKLQT010000130.1 GCA_022013205.1 Candidatus Omnitrophota bacterium
AAATAATGGCGGCAAATAGGGAAATTAAATAATGATATAATAAAATATAAAAAATATTGACAAAATTTGATATTATAATATTATACATACGAAGAAGCGGTAAATAGGAAAAGATCTCTAAGACAGAAACCCTGAAAGGAGAGAATCTGTTTATGGAAAAAGAAACATTAAAGGGAGAATCTCAGGAGAATGATCATCCTCCTGACACGGATGTCGAAAACAACGCGTGTTTAAGTGAAAACAATGTAAATAGGGATTCGGCAGTAATCACTGCCGGATTAAAATCTCTTCCTAGAAAATCGATTGCGACAGTTGAGCAGCTTTCAAAGTTTATCAATTTTGATGATACAACACGAAAAGCATTAAACGAAATCGTAAAGAAATATCACTTGTTGATCTCGCCGTATTACCTTTCCTTGATTAAAGACTTAAATGATGAAAATGATCCAATACGAAAACAATGTGTTCCGGCGATTGAGGAGCTGTTTGGTAATGCTACGGAAAGGATCGACCCATTAGGTGAAAAAGAAACATCAGTTACAAATATACTGGTGCACCGGTATCCGGACAGGGTGCTTTTGATCGCAACCTCTAGATGTTTCATGTATTGCCGTCACTGCACGCGAAAACGTTTATGGCAGAATAATAATGTGGAGCCGAGTTTAGCGGAAATACGTTCTTCATTGGACTATGTCAGGGGAAATGAATCAATAAGGGAAATTATTGTTTCAGGCGGAGATCCCCTGACGCTTAATCAGGAAAGGCTGGACTGGATTTTAGAAGAGGCCAGCAGTATCGCGCATATTCAAGCTATCCGTATCGGCACAAGAACGCCGGTGGTTTTTCCGGAAAAGATAACAAAGAGTTTGTGCCGAATTCTTGGTAAATATAATAAGCTATGGATGAATATACAGTTTAATCATCCCCGCGAAATAACACCCGAATCAACAGGGGCTTGCCGCATGCTTCAAAAATGCGGTATCCCTCTAAGTAATCAGACGGTTTTGCTAAAAGGCATTAATGATTCCCCTCAGGTAATGAAAGAGCTATGCCAGAAATTACAGGCTATTAGAGTAAGGCCGTACTATATTTTTCAATGTGATGAAGTAGTTGGCGCTTCGCATTTTCGAACATCAATATTTAAAGGTATAGAAATAATAGAACATATGCGCGGACATACAAGCGGAATGTGTATTCCGAGATTTGTAGTTGACGGGCCAAACGGAAAAGGAAAAATACCCTTGGACCCGCAATATATGCTTTCTATAACGCCCAATAAAGTGATTTTAAGAAACTATAATAATGAGGTTTTTGAATATTATAATCCGCAGAGTGATTAGGCTTAAGAGAGTTGTGTCATGAAAGCAGCTGAAAATCATAAGCCTCGTGCCGGGATATGCTTTAATCTTAAAAGAAATACAGACAGCGATTCTGACGAAGAATATGATGAAATAGAAACCATAGAGTTTCTGAAGGTTCGGCTTGAGCGTTTTGGTTTTGAGGTTTTGCTTGCTGAGCAGGATGAGTATTTATTCGATAAACTTTATTCAGGCAATATTAATTTTGTCCTCAATATTGCCGAAGGCAAGGGGAAAAACCGCAGTAGGGAATCACAAGTACCGGGTATTCTGGAATGGCTGAATATCCCCTACTACGGCTCAGACCCCGCGTCTTTAGCAATAACTCTTGATAAATGGCTTACCTATGTTATTCTGAAAAACGCCTCTATTCCTGTTCCGCAAATGCATATGGTCGAGGGGGTGGGGCAGCTGCAGGAGATGGCAATTCCTTTTGATGGGCGTAAATATATTGTTAAGCCGCGCTGGGAAGGGTCGTCTAAAGGCATATTTAATGATTCGGTTGTAAGCACAATAACTAAGTGCCGGGATAAAGTCAGCCATGTTATCAGCGAGTACAATCAGCCGGCTTTGGTAGAGGAGTTTGTCGAGCAGGAGGAGATTACGGCCGGGATTTGCGGTAACGAGGCACTTGAGATCCTGGGCATGATGAAGATTTCACAACATGAGGCTCTGGAGGCATTTATTTATTCCATAGAAAATAAACGGGACTGGCGCTCGCGCATAAAATATGAACGCGCGGAAGGCGTTGTCGCGGAAAAAACATTAAAGAGCCTCAGGCAATACGCGATGGCAGCGTTTAAAGTCCTTGGGCTGCGTGATGCGGCACGTATTGATTTTAGAGTTGATAACGCGGGGATCCCGAAGATAATTGATGTTAACCCCCTTCCCGGGCTTTCTCCCAAATACAGTGATCTTATGCTCATGTCAAAACTGCATAATAAGAAATTTGTTGATGTTATCGATAAAATTCTAACGATATCTTTAAAAAGGAATAGCATACATCCAAGGTGAAAGCGCTTATAACTATTGCCAGAGAAAATAACGCGAGAGAGGATAACGCGGATGCTTTGCGCTGCGCCGGTTCCATCGTGGAGGCCCTGGCAAAAAAAAGTATATCCGGAGAGTTATTGTTTGTCGAGCCGGGTGATTTTTTAAGAAAAGAAAAAGAGATAATAAAGCAGCTTAAAAAGAAAAACCCGGATTGTATTTTTAATCTGTTCGAAGGTTTTAGCAATGACGCGCGAAAAGAGATAGTGTTCGCGCGGATACTGGAAAACAGCGGAATTCCTTTTACCGGCAACAACAGTAAAACACTGCGCCGGTGCCTTAATAAAAATGATTGTAAAAATCTTCTGGCTAAAGCGGGTATCCCGGTACCTGAGGGAATTTGCCTTAAACCAGGAGAAGAATTAAACGCGCAAAAGGTTGCATTGCCTGCGTTCATTAAACCCTGCTGTGAGGACGCGAGCGTAGGAATTGATAAAGACGCGCTGGTTTTTACAAAAGAGGATTTGAGCCGGGCCGTAAGCATTAAGCTTAAAAATTATCCGGCAGGATTAATCGTTGAGGAATTTCTTCCGGATAAAGAATTCAATGTCTCTTTTATCGGCAGGCCTCCATATGAAATGCTTGGAGTATCAAGCATGGATTTTTCAAGGGTTAACGCGAGCAAGCCGTTTATGAGCTATGAAGCAAAGTGGCTTAAGCAAAGCACGGATTTTAATAAACTTATTCCGGATGTAATTGATAGAGATAAATACGGCGAATTGGAAAAAGAAATTGTTGATTTATGCCGTAAGGCAGCACAGGCTATTGGCTGCGAAAGCTATTTTAGAGTAGACTTAAGACAAAAAGATGATAAAGTGTTTATTATCGATATTAATCCAAACCCGGATATAAATACGGACAGCGGATTCGCGCATCAGGCATATTCAGCCGGATATTCCTATGAAGAGATTATCCATAAAATTGTTTGTTTAACTGTTTAAGCAGCGAGCAGAATACTACAGAGCTGGGAGCCTGTTATGAAATATGAGATAAGTAAGTATCTGGATATTACTAGAAATACAGAGGCTTTTACAGAAGGCGAACTCGATACCCTGAAAGAAGTTTTGGAAGACTTGCGGCATAATAACAAGACATCGTATAACTTGCTTGAAGAGGAAATCGACGATAAACTGGTTGGTTTTGCCTTGTTCGGCCGCACACCGTTAACCGAATTTACCTGGGATATTTACTGGCTGATTGTGGATAAATCGTTCCAGGGCAGGGGAATAGGCAAATCACTGCTGATAAGAACAGAAGAGTTTATCAGAGAAAAAATGCCAAGAGCCGCGATAAAACTTGAGACATCTACACGGAAAAAATATTCAGCAGCGCGTGGTTTGTATAAAAGAGTAAAATTCCAGGAAGCAGGTAAATTGCCGAATTTTTACTGCGAAGGCGACGATATGATAATTTTTTATAAAGAAATTTCTGCTCAGAATAAGAATATGTGATTATGATAGGCTTAATAGCCAGGCACTGTTCATAAGTTGATTCCCCTAATCCCTGCCCTCAACGTTTTATAAACCTCTACCGCGCAACCGATAACTTTTTCCGTTAACCCGGCTATTTCATTGATCTTCAGTAAAAAATGGGTAAACTCCACGTATTAATATGTTGACAATAACTGCCAAAACCTTGAAAATATGGATATAGTTTGAGCAGTGTGAATATCAAAGATATCCTATCTTTGCGCATTAGTGTGAACAAACGCCTGTCTTAAAATTGCTGGAATACGATCATGAGAATATTAGTAGTTGAAGATGAGAAAAAAATCGCCAAATTTATCGAGCGCGGGCTAAAAGCTCACCGCTATACTGTGGATATCGCCTATCACGGGGAAAACGGATTGCGGATGGCAGAGGCAAACCCCTATGATTTGATTATCCTAGATATTATGCTTCCCGGAAAAGACGGGATTACGGTTTGTAAAGAGCTGAGGGAGAAAAAGATCGATAGCCCGATAATGATGCTTACAGCCAAAAGCTCTGTTAGTGATAAAGTGCTTGCTTTGCAAATAGGCGCGGATGACTATCTGGTAAAACCGTTTTCCTTTGAAGAATTTACCGCAAGGATTGCGGCTCTGCTGAGGCGGACCAGAAGTGACAAGACCTCACTGTTAAAAGCAGGGGATATATTGCTTGACCAGATGACGCACAAGGTAACTAAGGCTGATCAGGAAATATTTCTTACCCCTAAGGAATACAGTCTGTTGGAATACTTCATGCTTAATGCCGATCAGGTGGTGACCAGGACGATGATATCTGAACATGTATGGAATGAGGATTTCGACAGCTTTTCCAATATCATCGACGTCTTCATTAATAACTTAAGGGCCAAGCTTGAGCCTGATCGAAAAAAAGAACTTATTAAAACCATTCGCGGCGTAGGCTATGTTTTAAAAGGTAAATTCAAATGAAAATCAATTCCATAACATTTAAACTCTGTGTACTTTATGTCGGTGCCATGGGGCTGATACTCGCGGCTTACCGCGGGGTGCTCTATTATAATCTGTACCAGACCCTGTACAGAGATTCTGATGCCCGGCTGAGCACAAAGGCAAAAGAAGTATACATCACACTGCAGCTTTTCACTATACCGCTGAAAGAATCAAAAAGAGCGGTTATTCTTGGCGCGAAAAGAATGGTGGGTATTAATGTTACCTATCCTGATAAAAACCATTTAAATAAGCTGGAATCTGTATGGTTGAAAAGCAGAGAAGAGCTGAGTTTGCATAAAGACTATATCAACTTTTTAAACGAGGAAGGAAAGACAGTAGTCAGCTCGCCGAATATCGATAAAGGATTAAGCCGCTTTCTGGAAACTTATACTGATACCCAAGGCAAAGACATGGCTTTTTATAGTATAGTTTATAAAGAAAGCCTGAATCTTAGAATAGTTGTTATGCCTGTGGATTTTGGTTATCTTGGCAAATACACGATCCAGGTCGGTATTTCCACAGATCCGATCATCTATGTTCTTCGTGAACGTATAAACAAAACCGCTATTAGTATCCCCTTGATCATGCTTGTAGCTGTAATTATCGGCTATCTATTGGTATGGCGTATCCTTAGGCCGGTGAAACAGGTTGCCAAGATCGCCAATGACATCTCCCATGAAAATCTAAGCGCAAGGGTTAATGTCCAGGGTATTGATGAAGAGATGAAATATCTTGCCTCCTCTTTCAATGATATGATTGAGCGCCTGGAAGAATCGTTTTCATATGTTGAGGAATTTAGTTCATATGTCGCGCATGAACTGAGAACGCCGCTTACGATCATTAAAGGAGAGACAGAGGTGGCCTTGCAAACCGATCATACTTATGAAGAATGTAAAACGGTAATGCGGTCTAACCTGCAGGAAGTAGAGAGGATGCTTAAGACCATTGACTACCTGCTGCTCCTTGCAGATATAAATTATCGTAAGCAGGCTGTCAACTTTGAACGCCTGGACCTTGAGGAATTTTTAAAAGATATACATGAGAAAAGTAAGATATTGGCAGCAGAAAAAGAGATCACAGTTAATCTTGAAATGTCGCAGGAGCAGATTACACTTATGGCTAACCGTAGCGAGCTGCGCAGGTTGTTCTTTAACCTTATTGATAATGCTATTAAGTTCACGCCTCGCAGCGGTAATGTTGATATCAGTGTAAAGTGCCAAAAAAATAAGGCGCAGATCAGTATCGCGGATACGGGTATTGGCATAAGGGGCGAGGATATACCTAAAATATTCAATAAATTCTTTCGTGCTTCAAGCGATGAAAAGAAAAATCAGCTCGGCAGCGGCCTGGGCCTTGGCATCGCGCAGTCCATTGCCAGGATTCATCAAGGGCGTGTTGAAGTAAGAAGTGCGATAGATAAGGGGTCTACTTTCACGGTAATATTGCCTATCCATTAACCCTCTAAACATTAAGAAAAATTAATCTTATCTTCATCTTCGCCTAATGATCACTCCTGTATAATTAAGTAAATAAAATTATTGGAAGAGAGATTTTTTTCAGTGAGGGAGAATGCAGTCAGTTATAATTAAAAAAACGATAATTACAACGCTTGTAATAATATTTTTAATTGGGTGTAACGTGTATGCCGGCAATGTAATGCCGCTCGACAATTATACATTCTGGATATTAACAAATGCGGAAGATGATTCAGCGCTTATATTGAGGGGATGTTCACCAGAGGCTAATGCTGAGGATATGCCGCGGTCAACTAATATCAAAGCCTGCATATTCGATACCCAATTTGCAATAGATAGCAGTTCTATCCAGATGTCAGTGAACGGGATCACCATAATCAGCAGCGGCAGAGTACAGACTTATCAGGACATGGATGGAAACACACGCGATTATCAGATTGAGATAATTGAAAAAACCGCCAATGAATATGTTTTGATGTATGACCCTGTTGAATATTTTAATTATGAAGAAAGGGTTACGGTTATGATAAGTGCTGCCGATGCCGGGGGCAACTCTCTTAATGGATATAGTTATTCTTTTAAAGTGCAGGATTTTCTAACCGGCGTGTTCAGCTCTTTTTTAAATATAGAGCCTGCTGAGGTTACGTCGGGCGCGCAGGCAACGGATGAGGGATTTATGCAGGACAACTCTGTTATTGCCAGCTCAGTTGAGGGAAAGCATGTTTTTATCGCCTGGGAACAGCGCGGCAGTAACGGGGCATGGGATATTTATCTTGTTCGATCAAATGATTTTGGAGAAACCTTTGAAGCGCCTGTAAGGGTAAATCCCCGTGGCGCATGGGCAGAGCAGCGTTTCCCGTCTATTGCTGTTGACAGCATAAATAATGTATATGTCAGCTGGCAGCAAAAGACAATATCAGGGGACTGGGATATTTATATTGCCAAAATGAATAGCAATGAAAACGTATTTAGCGATACGTACCGCATATACGCTGATTACAACGCGACTGATCAGTTATATCCCGCGATCACAGTTGGCCCCGCGCTTACAAGCGATGGACTGCCTTCAACGCAGGAGCCGGCAACAATATACGCGGCCTGGGTTGAGGATAACGGAACATCAAGTTTATGTTACACAAGGACCACTTCATCCTACAGTGATGAATGGCATATGTTTGTCAGTAACAGCATACGCGTTGATAGTGACCGCTGGCCGCAGCAGTGCAAAGATCCGGTAATCAAGCTTGATGATAGCGCTAGAACTTTTATTGCCTGGCGGGGGGAGAATACGGACGGCACTTCCAGCATTTATCTCGATCTGGCAAACAAAAATATAACTGATGGAATGGAAAGCTTTGGCGTAGATATCGAGGTGAGTAAGAGTACCAGCGCAGCAATAGCGCCTGAGCTGGAAGTAACATCTGATGGAAATAATATTTATCTGCTTTGGAAAGAATTAACTCCGTCCCAGGCGAGTTTGAGATTTTCTTATTATTGTTATGACGGTGAATATTATGAGTTAAATACCTCCAGCGTAGTTAATGCCGATGTTTTGAGTAGTGATGAGCTTGGCAGTTACGGCCTTTCAATAGATAATCGTGGTAACGCGTCAGTGGCCTGGAGCGAGGTTCATAGCGCGGACAGTGTTATTAATATGGCCGGCGCGGTGCATAATACCTATGAATTTTCTGAATTTGCCCCTATGCGTACAACCGGAGTTCAGAAAAACCCCTCCATGGGAATGGACTCACTGGGAGGGCATTATTATGTTGCATGGACAGATAACAGCAATGGATATGACGCGGTTTACTTCTGCAGAAATACTTATATAGTCACGGATGAAATAACCTCACAAAGAATAGAAAACGATATCGGAGGAACGCTCACAGTTGCCCAAGGGAGTATCAGCGGGGTTAGCATTGAAATCCCGGCTGAGGCGATTGACGCGCCGATCACAATATCAATCGCCGAGTCTGTGGGAGCACCGGACTCAGGTAATGCTATTACCAGAGCAGGCAATGTCGTTGATTTCGGGCCGGGACAGACACTGTTCAATACTCCGGCAACGATTACTTTGCCATATGATAATAGTGAGCTTTTCCCCTTATCGGCAATAGATGAAGAAGATTTAAATATATTTTATTATAATATCGGCTGCCTGAAGTGGGAGCCGGTACCGGGTTGTGTAGTGGATACTGAGAATAAGACTGTTTCCGCAGGTATAACACATTTTTCCATGTACATGATTGCAGAAGGAGCAGCAACCACCACTAGTTCAAGTGACGGCAGCGGGGGAGGCGGCGGATGTTTTATTGCTACAGCGGCATTTGGAACCGGCATGGCTGAAGAAGTATCTATTTTGAGTGAGTTTAGAGACCGTTATCTATTGAAGCATAAATGGGGCATAAAGTTTGTGCAGTCCTATTACAAGTATAGCCCGCCGCTTGCGGATAAAATAAGAGAGGATGATGTGTTAAGAGCGCTGATCAGGATTGGCCTTAAGCCTTTGGTCTGGTTCAGCAAAGCGGTGTGTGGTAAGTAGGGGCGGCTCCCTGTGGCCGCCCGTTAATACTGACCGAATCCCACGCCTTTTCGGCCATGAATTAGCCCCGCCTATGAATAATATTAAACCTGTAGGAAAAGCCCTGAAGAAGTATTTTTGTTGAAATTGTCAAAGCTGCGCGGTATTGATAATTCAAAAGATAATTAGTAAATTTTCATATCGCGGAGCCTATCAATGGCAGAGTTAAAACCAGGTCATTTAGATCGGTTATTTGCCGGCTTTTCATAGCTAATCCTAATAATTTAATGAATCTTTCCAGCGGGAGCCCATTTACGCGCAGGTCAATTCTTTGGGCATGTTTCATTGCCAAAATAATTAAATTTTGGAAATAGAAAAGGCTCTTATCGTCTCTAAAGGGCGTATTTAGCAGATCAAGAAAAATTGTATCTACTTTTTCTTTTTTTAAAAACAATAAAGAATCAACAAACTGCTGAAAAAAGAGAAGCTCATAATAGCTTCTTCTGCTCATCTCTTTAAAGTCCCGATCCAATATCTTTTTGATAGTATCGGTTTTGTCCATATTAATTAAATAATAAGCTAAAAACGCAGCAAAGTATTCCCGATCAAACCATTCAAGTGATTCTAGTTTTTTGCCAAATTTATCTATCATAGCCTGCGCGTAAAATGGTTTCGTTTCATCATCATATAAAAATATACCGTCTTTATTGTCCCAGCCAAACATTGTCATGGCGAATCTTGTTCTATCTTGAGAAACAATTTCCAGAACTCGAAGACTCGTAGGCAATGAGTTAGCCTGCTTCATTATGATTTCAAATATCTCGTCATTAAACAATGCTAAAAACGCTTCACAGCAGCCGGCTATTTGATCATCAACATTCCATCCTCTGAAACCCTTGCTTGAAACTTGCCTGCCGATTTTTTCTATATAATATCTTATCTTTTGTTGGCCCTCTCTTGTCTTAGGATAGGCAATGCATGGCTGCCCCAGAGTTATAAAGATAGAATCATGTTTGACTTTTATCCGGGTCTTTGCCCCGCTGTTTTCATTTAAAACAAGTTTTTTATTGGATAGAGCCCCTTTCTGATTAAGAAAATCTAAGGCTTTGCATAAAATACTAACTTTCCCATCATCTTCAAACCTCTGTTTAAACTCTTCAATTTGCTTGGTTATCATGTCCTCTTCCGCGGCAAAATCAACTATTTTAAAAGAATTATTTTTAAGCAAAGCTTCATGTATCTGTTCTTGAGAAAAATTATCTAAGATGTGTTTCAAAGCTATTGCTTTACTGATTTTTCCCTTACACGGATAATCAATTTTCAAGCCGAATTTATCAACCAGTAAAAAAACATCCTCCCATTTTAATTGATTTAAATAAATAGACGGGCCGCCCCATTCAGGTTCATTCTGCAGGCACAAATTCTCGATGAATCCGGTGTCATCTTGTAATTCTTCAAACATATACAACCGCGTTTCCGCCTGTTCGGAAAAATTTATGGTTAATATCTTATTATGCAGCTGCCTGCCGCTGACAATAGATATCTCTCCGTTAAGACGATTAACCAACGCGTAATAATATCCCGGTTCTTTAGAAATACTTATTAGCGAGGCCGCCTCCTGAATAGATATTTCTTCAAAATACTGATACTGGTGATAATTTGTTAACACCAGTGCCCTGCGTCCTTCGTAATAACGCAAAAATCCAAAGATAGCTCTTCCGGAATTATTAAGGACATATAACTGGCCGTTTCTAAGTAAACTATCACGGGATATCTCAGCAGTAATTCCGGCCATATTTTTAATGATATTATGATGTGTGTCCACCTGATCTAACTTATTCCAACGGGCCCGGGCCCGGGCAAAGTACCCCCATAAGAGCTGTTCTTCCTGTATTTGGGGAATGCCCGGCAAAGCCGCGATATTAAGCAAATCACGAAAAAATTGTTTTGCCGTTAGCTCCGGAAACCGTTTAAAATGTGTTCCATTTAAATCACGGATATACGGAGGTTCATCATCATGATTATTTACAGCATGCAGCCTTTTAAACTGCTCTTCTATCCGCGTTTTTCTCAGATAATCACGTAAGCCGGGAATATTCCTATGTATCATAGAATCCCCTACATGCTTTTGATAAATATAATCAAAACCGCATTCCTCCAATTTATCAAAAAGCCAATATGCCTCCGCGATAAAAGTGACTTCCCCGGATACAGTCTTAATTCTTTCAATCAGATTATGCCAAAATTCTTCCCCTACATGTTTATTCCCAAGATAATCATGCCAGGTATCAAGAAATCCGGCCTTTCCATGTATTACCGATGCCATCGCGCAATCAGCTCTAAAACCTTTAACCCCGGCCTGCACCAGCTTTATTACCTTTTCAATAATTGCCTCCTGAACGCATGGGTTGCTCAAATCCAGTTGAAGCATATCTTCCCAAGGGGTCTTTTTATTTTTCTTTGTATCGTTATCCTGGCTGTTTACAATTAATATCCATTGTTTGAGTTTTGAGGAATAATGCAGTACATGTCCGGGATTCGAAATAAGTATATCATTGCATAATTGGATAAATTCCCGTTGTTCATCTGTCCACAACTTATCTTCATCATCAAGAGAAGGCAGTGCTCTTGCGCGGTCTAAAGCCAGCAATCTATTCTGAACATTCTCCGGTAAAGTTTTATGTATATAATAATAACCCTGCCATATTTTATTAATATCGTCCCAATAGATATCCCCTGTCTGTAGTTCCTCATTCATAAGCCAGGGAGAATCGATGGCAGTGCCTTGGGCTACTAAATCAACAAAAATATTCATGCCCTGCTTATTAACTTCATCCAGTAAAGCTTGAAACCCTTTCCATCCTCCCATCTGAGAATCAGGCTCATAATCAACTATGGAAAATGTGGATGCCTCATAATCATGCGCGGTGTTTTCTTTTGCTGAATTACTTCTTAGGATGGAAACCACTTTACTAACGTCTTGCTGGTTACGTGTATAAAATAATGGATGGATTTTATCATCTTTTAAAAATTTATTAACTTTGTGACTCATATCGCTTTTTTCAAAAGCGCCAAGAAGATAAATATTCCTTGCGCCAGCGGCTTTTAGCTGTTGTAGAATTTCTTTTCGTGCCATATCCTTAAAAGAAGTATATAAACGGGCATGCATTGCTGTTAAAAATCCATTTTTTACCTGATGTTGGCTTTTTAAACTTTCAAAGGTTGAAATAAATTCCGGATCATTAGCCGCGATTATTTGCCAAAGAACATCTTCTTCTAAGGCTTCAGTTAATTTGAGAAGGCTATTCTTAGTTTTAAATAAAAATTTTTGCTCGCTTTTTAAGGGAATCGGCCATTCTTTATCTGCAGGAAAACTTTTTCGAAAAAAAACTTCCACAGAACTTTTGGCCATACTAAGCTGAGGGGACAAAGTATCAATATTTATCGGAGTTGGTTCTCTTGTTATTTCACGCGCATAAATAATTTGTAGGTTTGTGCTTAATAAAAACTGGATGATAAAAAAGGCCATAATTCTTAGCCATGCCTTTTTCTTTAGCTTTAATAAATATACTTTATACATATAAGGATCTCAATATACCTTTAGATTTTCTATCCTAGAATTATAAATAACCATAAAGTTTACCACATTTTTGGGTTTTTTCAATACTAACTTGAAAAAAACCAACTCCTGAATAGAAGAGGGAAAAAGGGGTCACAAATCTCTCCTGCTTTCCCCTGTTTTTCCCATCCCCCCTGAATGTCAAATAGGGTGTCTGGAGTTTAGGCTTTGAATTGACGGATGATAGGGATATTCTGGCTCTGTTTGCCCGGCTGTTCTTAGTTAAATCGCGCTTTTTATAAGGTGTTCGTAGTTTTGTGTGCGAGGGAAGGTATCTAAGGGGACACTGCCGCGGCTTTGCGCGCTTTGCTGAGGATTAGAGGGGATAACAATCGTGAATTTCGCGCCGCTGTATGTTTCTGATTTGTCGGCAAGAATATATCCTCCGAGCAGACGGCTAATCTCATAGGCAAAAGCCAGCCCGCAGCCGGTTCCGCCCTTTCTTTTACTTTCTCCGGCTGCAAAAATTTTTTGCCGGCCGTTACTCGTTAGGAGTAAGTCCTCGTCTATACCTTTGCCGTCATCTTCAATAATTATATTCGCCCCCTGCCAAGTATTGGTAATAGTTACGTAAATATTCTTTATCCCTAAATGCAATCCATTGGACACAAATCTGGAAAATAATCCGCTTAGGGCCGCTCGGTCAATTCCGTAAACCCAATATTTTTCCTGGCCAGTGGATATATGCAATACCGGCACCTGGAGGTTCCGATGATGATTGGCCAGTGCACTCTCATTTAAACTCCTCAAAAGGCTGATAACCTCGACATTTTCATCATTTCGCAATCTGCCCTGGCTAAAGCGTTCAAGGAAAAAACGCATTATGCTGACAAGATTATTTTGTTTTAAAAACATTTCTATGTCCCTAACGCCTGCTTGAAGCGTTTTATGCTCAGGAAATTGACTGTCTATTTGTTTACACAAATCTTCTATTATTATGATGAGTTCGGAAAATTCCGCTGCTTTTCCTGTGAATTCTTCGGCAATATCCAGAAATTTTTCATCGTTCCAAGTTGTCGCGTTCGCTTTTATTTCTTCAAAAAACCTATTCTGTTCCTTCACCCAATCAAGCAATTTATAATAGACTTCACGCGTAGATATAAATAATGGGTTTTCCTTATCTTTCCGGGCTAATTCCTTTAACACCCTCGACACCCTAGTAGTAAAAGGATGAAATGCGGCCGCGATATTCCAATCACCCATAACTCCATGCGCGAACATTCTTGCTGTAAGAACTGTTAATCGCCGCGATTGTACAGCCCCCTCGTATTTGCTTATTAATATCGCCGAAAATGCCTCCGGAAAAGAAGATGCCTCCAAGTGTCTGTTGTAAATGTCAAAAACTTTTTCTATCCGTTTCTTCAATTCATGAATTTCCAGCGCGGATATATCAGCAGGAGATTTCAGAAGTGGATTCATTTTCATAAGAACATTTGTAATTGTATTAGGAAAGTGATCATTGGCAAACCAAAGAGTTTGTTCAGAACTTTTTAGGAATAGAACTCCTTTGTACTCGGGAAACATTTGTTGGTGATTAGAACGCATTTTTTTAACTACATCAAAAAGTAAACTGTTTAAAGCGGTAAGCTCTTTTGCTATTTCATTTTGTTTAAAAGGCTGCTCCTGGCGCATGAAAAATAAGAGGGATTGCTCAAGTTTTTTCATTTCCGGGCTAAGTTTTTCGAAAAATAGCAGCGTGCGTTCTTTTTGAAGACGTGTATTCGGGCTGCCGCCAAGACTGCCGGAAAAAAACTCTTTTAATTTGGGAGCATCCATGTTAAGAGCTGGAGACAGGAATTGCCGTACAGAAAAATCCGGGATTGACTTTAGCTGCTGCGCGAAACATTTCTGTTGCGGCATTAATTGAGAAATCAGCAGGGCCAGTGTAACCGCTGCCAATATATGAATTTTACCTTTAAAATAATACATTTTTCCCTTGTTTACGTAATAATAAAATTAACTAAATATACCTTAATAATCTTTTTTTTGCAAATTTATCCCGCATGTTTTGAAAACCTCGGCTTTTCCCGCTTTAAATGCAGCGGGACAGGCAAGCCGGGGATAAAAGTAAATCTGCGGGAATCCGCTCTGAAACCCCGGGCTTTAGCCCGGGTGAGCTTCATTTGCCCCCAACTCCTGAATAGAAAACACTTTTTCTTTGCTCATAAAACAAACAGGGGGAATTATATTTGCGGATTTTAATATTGATTTTGCCATGGATGAGTAAAATCAATATTTACCTCGCAGACAGCCATGGAGGGTT
>JAKLQT010000131.1 GCA_022013205.1 Candidatus Omnitrophota bacterium
ATGAGCCAAAATAGATTTTTCCAACTGCGTTTCGCATTACGTTAACAGTCTTAAATTAGTAAAAATTTCCCCCGTAACTCACCGGTTACATAACTGCCGAAAACGGTTCAAAAGTATTTTTATCTATTGTTTTAGTTCGGTAACGATTATATTGAATGCTCTATAGAAAAATTAGTTTTATTTATAAGCATTGTTTTTTGACTCTTTAACAATTCATTCTGATCTTCGTCCGTAACGCTATGCCTAAAAGTCGTAGAACCAGAGTATCGTATACGCATATATGCCGCTAAATTCATCGCCACACTCCATGCCTGGTCAGAACATCCCCGCGGCCAATGCGGATAGTTACCATCTCTTATTTCAGACACACTGCCTACCCCGGCAATACGAAGATGTTCTTCTAACGGCGCGAAATAGGGCAGCACATATCGGATACTTTCTTCCGAATAATCATGCGCGATAACATAAGCCAGTGCCCAATCACCGAAAAGATGCGGCCATACCGTGCCGTTGTGATAGGCCTGTTTACGCTGCGTATCCTCGTCACCTTCATAATATCCGCGATAAGGAAATTGGCTGCTTGAAGCAGTGTCCTCGGATAATGTCCGGATTCCTCCGGGAACGAGCAGTTTTCTTTTCACGATATCGACTACTTTTTTCTGCCGTTCTTTTGAAAGAATACCATAAGGCGAAAGTACGGTAATAAGCTGGTTCGGCCGGAAAGCAATATCCTGCCTGCCTTCACCTGGAGCTTTGCCTTTTTCACATTCTATAACATCGGCAAGATATCCCCCCTCTCGATCAATCCAGAAATATTTATTGAAGTTATCTTTTACCTCTAGAGCAATATTTTTGAACTCGGAAGATTTCGCCGCATCGCCCCGTTCTTCATAGATATCACCGAGAAATCGTAGAACATCATGCCAGCGCGCGTTGTTTTCTGCAGTATATCCCTGACGCGAAGTACAAGCCGGGTAATTTGTATCCATCCAGGTAAAATGAGAAGGAGACCAGATAAGTTTGCTGTTTGCATCCATAGCTATGCCGTTCTCCGTACCTTTATAGTAGCCTCTCATAATCGATTCAATAATCTCTAAAATCGTCCGTCCTCCGGCTGATTTTGTTAAGATATTTAGATCACCACTCTTTTCTAAATACATTTTCGCCAAGGTGCTAAAAGCTAAATCTTTTAATGATATTTCTTCTCCTCCGACATATTTTTCAGAAATAGAGATTAATTTCTCTAATACTGTCCTGTCCCCAGTTAATTCATCCAGGATCGCTTTGTCCCCGGTTTCATCTATATAATTTTTGACGGAAAGCACATACAGCAGGGGGGCATCCACGGTATCCCAGTTTCCGGCGGTTTCACCGGTAATAATATTCGGAAGCATACCGTTTTTTTCAAACTTTCCGAATGCCATTAATAATCCTTTGGCGATATCATTCATGCCGGCCGACAACAATCCTTCAAAACACAAAAACGTGTCCCTGCCCCAATCCGAGAACCAGGGATAACCGGCAATTACCGTATAAAACTCATCCCTTTTTGCCACAAACGGCCAGACTCCAGCAACCATTTTCTGGACAAAGGAATCTTTCCTGGCCTCTGGATTCTTTACTTTCGATATTCTTTGCTCTAAAAGATCAGCCCGCTCTTGTATGAGCGCCTCTACTTCTGCCTGCGAATAATCCGCCTCTTTAGTCAAGGCATCCACACAAGAGAAAATAAGGCTGCTGCTGTTATCTTTTCCCAAGGATAAAGGAATTGTAAAAAAACCCGGGCTATAAGCGTCATTAACATTGTCCTGTCCACGCTCGCTTTCAATCGGATCCAGGCTGTAATGCCATTCCGAGGCATGCTGGTATGAGCCAGTCGCCGCTGTCATTTTTATTCCGTCAAATCCCGGATACCAATGTTTCCATTCGTCATTAACCGGATAAATTCTAAATCCCCTTCCGTCGATATTCCGATGTTTGCTGTTCCAGAATTCAACCGCGCCTTCCCAATGCTTTGCCGGTTCATGGTGATCTCTCATATTAATATCCGGCCGGACAAACAAAGTAATGTTTTCCACTCCGGCAGTCGCGGAAACAACTTTGTAATTAATTGCATACCTATTCTCTCCCTCTACCAGAGCTACTGATTTATCAATAACCACCTCTTCTTCCCCGTCTCTAAGAACAAACCTCCATCTCGGCAGGGGATAACGCGCGAAATTATCAAATGTTTCCATATCCAGATGAAATCCTTTTTCCTTTCCGTTGATCTTAATTACCGCGTCATCAACAGCTCCCCTAAAGATTATTTTCCGTTTCTCATCCGGAAAACCAGCTGAAAGGTTTGCCTGAAACCCGTCATATTTACTGGTAAAGCCGCTAACCTCTATCGCGCCATCCCACTGCTTTCGTTCAAGCGGCCTAACCGGCAGGCGTAAAATACTGCCTCTGCCATTGGCAAGTGTTACCGTGGAATAAGGGTATTGAGCGAAATCTTCTTTACTAAGCTGAAGCGCAAACTCGTTTAATTCACCCGGCTTACCCACTTCTTCCGCCTCCGGCAAAACCCGGAAGTGGTAATCCCTGGATTTTTCGCCACCAAATTCACTTTCGGTGAGCCAGAAAAATTTTAGCACATAACTGCCCGGTTTTAGCCCGAACAACATAGACACATGCTTTTCCCCTTCATCTACTGGAAAAGACGGAATAATATGTTCATTGCCCTGTTTATCTTTTACAAAAGCTATGAATGGTTTACCATTATCTAGATACAATACCTCCTTTGAATGCAGCATTATTTCTTTATTTTTATGTTCATCCCAATCCAAAGCGAAAAAAGCATTAAAACCTTCCGGTAAAAGAATTCGAAACATCCTTTCCATCTCCTCTTTCGTTTCTATTTTTTCATCGTAGCGGTATTCACGAATCATTGTCTCAGCCGATAAACGCTTTGCCGGATCATCAATAACAGGAAGAAAATTTTGCCGCAGCCACTCCTGTATCCGGTTTTCCACTCTTTCCTGGCGAAAAACACATACCTGCCCGGGAGCCAGATTATAATTAAATAATCCCGGGTTGCTTCTAACCTTTTCTTCCGTGATTAGGTCTTTAAATATAATACTAACCGAAGGACCAACCTGAAATTCTTGAGCAGGGATAGAAACAGCTATCCTCTTTGGCTGTCTGCTGAAATTCGCCATAATCAGCAAATTATTACCCTCATATGCCTTAGCCACGGAGACAAGGTGTTTATTATCATTATTAGGGATAACAATCATTTCCGAATGACTCACCGCCGGATTATTCTCCCGTATTTCGATAAAAGCCTTAATCCATTTGGAAAAATCAACAGGGCCGATAGTTTCCGTGCCCCAGTGAGAAGAATCAACTACCCCATAATTTTTTGTTTCTTTTTTTATCCGATCCGTGGTTCCAAATTCATCCAAGCTCAACAGTAGTGTTTCTATCTTTGGCCCCAGTAATTTAAGCGCAAAAAAAGCCGGCCCTATTAATTCCAAAAACTCCTGGACCTCTTCTTTCGGAGCATACCGGGAAAACTCTAATGAGGTATCGGTTAAGGATTCAAACATCTGCCAATATTCCCTTGCCCAACGATAACTGTCATGAGTGTCCACCACTGTAAAGGCACGCCCGCGTGATATATTAGCTAGGTCAGCCAAAAAATCAGGCAACTTCTTTGGTTTCAGGTCTAAAATAAAGGCATATTGAAAAAACCCAAGCCTTTCAAAATTATCATACGCGTGCTTATCTCCGCCTAATTGTTCAATAACCGCGAGCAAGTCATTTTTCTGGAAATAATCCGCCAAACTATCCCACAAGGTTGTATCATAATATATACGCCGCGCATCATCAAAAAAAGAACCGCGTCCGTACATATGCGGCGCATCAATCCGCCATCCGCCGATACCTATCTCTTTTGCTTCTTCACCGAAAATTTCCCTAAATATTGTATCCCAATATTTAAACGGCCGCATTCGCGGATCTTCTCCTCCTGAGTCCACGTGAGTTTTAATCCAATGCTCATCCCATACGGCAAGATCTGTCCAAAACTGATCAGGAACGCCTCTATGCCCCGGGCTTTCTATCCCTCCATATATTGAAGAAGTAAAATAATCTTTATTAAAATACGCGTCTACACCGTTAATTGATTCATAATACGGCATATCTCCTAAAATAATTATTCCTTTTTCATGACAAGACCTTAGAAATTTATAAAATTGTTCTAAATTTATAAATTGTTGATAAGCCGTATAGCCTTCAAAAAATTCATCCGTCATGTTTTCTACTTCAGCGGGATTAAACTGATTTATTCCAATATTATACAGACTTTGATGCTTTCTGAGTATTTCGAACCGCGCATATTGCTGTATTTGTTCTTTACGCGAAAATTTCATAAACGCTTTTTTTCTTTTCTCATCAGCATATTTTTGAAAATTACGAAATTTGTCCGCGGGATAATCTCCTTTGTCTTCAACCGCGTCCCAATCAATAGACAGCCTGTTCTGCGCAAAAACCGACGTTGGCGCAAACGGACTTACTGTCGGGCCTTCTGCCAAAACTGAAAAAAATGGGGAAAGTATGAATACATTTTTCCCGGTTTGATGGAACCTGTCGTCAACAAACCGCTTAATCCCGGTCCAGTCAGCTTTGTAACCACACAGCGTAACATCGTCTCTATAAATATAATATGGATGAAACTTTTCCGCTTTAAACCATTTAGGGGTTAAGAGGACTTGAACATAAATATCTGTTTCCCCTTTCTTCCCTTCAAGCCAAACCGGTTTTTTCTGATTCTTTGTTTTAGCTCTAAGGTTGAATTTATAATTACCGGCTTTTTCCGGTATTAGACTTACGCGCACAGAAAAGACCCCCGGGATTATTTTACCCTTCTTATCGTATACCCTATTAATATCTTCAGCCGCGATATTTATATCATGCCAATAGGCCGTATCCATATTCGTATGTACCGCTACAGCAAGCTCATCTTTTACAAAATCCGCTTGGGGAGTGGTAACGATAATAACATCTAGTTCAATTTTATCGCCTAATCCTATCGCGACATTATCTCCAGGAACAAGATTCATAATTATTTTTTCAATTTTCGGCGTTTTTGATGCGGGGCTTACATCTACCGCTCTTTTTAGTAAAACAGCACCTTCTTCTGTCCGCAAAAAATATCTAAGAAATCCATTCGGCTCCGTACTGCTGATACCCTCATTATTCTTATGTTGACTTAAGAGAATAGAATCACTTTGATAAAAATCTCTAACCTGAAATTGCTGAAGATGTATAGCCGGAGAAAGGCAACTGCTTTCTTTTAATAAAATAGCGGAGGTTATAGCTGCCTGGGAAAGACTTGAAGACAAAAATAGCTGAATTATAATAAAAACAATAAATTTATGACAACCACTCTTTTTGATACAAAACATTTTTCCGCGTTCTTTCTAATTTAACTGGTTACCTTAATTACTGTTAAGGATAAAACAAAAGTGATAAAGTGTACCATATTAAGCAGTTTCTTTCAATAGCTTGTTAAAATTTATTTATTGTCAAAGTTTCTCTTTTATTCACAATAAGTTACGATAATTGGATTGGGATATGTAAAGCGATAGCACAAAAACAGGTTAAAAACAAAAAAAGCAGATTTATTCCACAGTTACGCTTTTGGCGAGATTTCTCGGCTGGTCAACATCACAATTAAGGCCAACGGCAATATGATAGGCAAGCATCTGCAGCGGCAGGGCCACAAGCAGCGGTGAGAAAAACTCATCGATTTCAGGGATTTCAAGAACATAATTTGAATATTCCTTCTTTTGGATCTCCTTATCGCCTCTTGTGGCAATAGAAAGAACCGTGCCCTTACGCGCCTTTATTTCCCTGATATTTGACAGCATTTTTTCATACACTGCCGACTTTGTAGCTATACAAACAACTAAAGGAAACTCATCTATAAGCGCTATAGGCCCATGCTTCATCTCACCCGCGGCATAACCTTCAGCGCTTATATAGGTTATTTCTTTTAATTTCAACGCCCCCTCCAGCGCGCTGGGGTAATTTACATTACGCCCTAAGTACAAAAAAGGAAAATCACCAAAACGCCGGCCGTACGCCGAGTGCGAAAGCCTTGCCCATTTTTCCGCAAACTCAAGCGCTTTTACAGGATCCTGAAACTGTACAATCTCGTCTTCTAAAAACTTAAACTGCTCCGCAAGGCGATAATGATAGCGGTGCACATATTCATGAGCAACTTTTTTTACTCTTTTCTGATTTTTCAGTATATCCCGCATAAGCGCGGGTATTTTTTTCATTTTACTTAAATAATTCAAAACGGTTTTATCCGCGATTGTTTTTTTTATTCCCGCCAGATATAAGCCAAGCAGATAAAAAGTCATCAACTGTGCCGTATATGCCTTAGTAGAAGCAACTGAAATCTCGGGCCCGGCAAGCGTATAGATAACCCCGTCTGATTCCCGGGCAATTGAACTGCCTACAACATTGCAGAGCGAGAGTATCTTTGCCCCTTTTTCTTTTGCCGCGCGTAAACTGGCCAGCGTGTCCGCGGTCTCTCCGGACTGACTCACCGGTATAATCAGCGTTCTGCCTTTTGTAATAATCTGCTCACGGTACCTGAATTCACTGGAGGTATCGACATTAATAGGGATCCGCAGCATTTTTTCTAAAATATATTTACCGCACAATCCGGCATGATACGCGGTTCCGCAGGCAACTATTTGTATATCAGTTATATTTTTAAGCTGAGCGCGCGATAGATTTAAATTTTCAAAAACAACCTGTTTTGATTTTATGCGATGCGTTAGAATTCGCCCAATTACCTGGGGCTGCTCCTCAATCTCTTTTATCATAAAATGCGCGAACCCCGCTTTTTCAGCACTATCGGTATTCCAGTTTATTCTTACCTTTTTCTTTTGGATTTCCCGGCACTTTGCATCAAATACCTTCACTTCATCTTTACTAATCCTGGCAATTTCATTGTTATCCAAATATATAATATCTCGGGTGCGGGAAAGTATAGCCGGCACATCAGAGGCAATGAAATTTTCCCCTTTTCCCAAGCCGATAATAAGCGGACTATCTTTTCGAGCCGCGACAAGTACGTCCGGCTCATGCATACAAATAACACCCAAGGCAAAACTCCCCTTAAGACATCCTATTGCGCGGCATACAGCCTTAAGCAAATCGCCCTTGTAAAATTTTTCTACTAAATGGGCAGCCACTTCAGTATCTGTTTGTGATGAAAATCTGTGGCCGTCTTTTCTGAGCTGCTGTTTTAATTCATGGTGATTTTCAATAATGCCGTTATGTACGATAAGGAAATCGCGTGTATTGCCGTAATGTGGATGGGCATTTGCTTCATTCGGCTCGCCATGTGTTGCCCAGCGGGTATGGCCGATACCAAGATGCCCCGAAACATGGCGATTGATAAGGCAATCAGAGAGCGCCTTGAGCTTTCCTGCCTTTTTGAGAAGAAAAAGGCGTTTTCTTCTATCAACTATCGCGATCCCGGCTGAGTCATAACCTCTATATTCAAGACTGCGTAAACCTTCGATCAGTATTGTCGCAGCGTTCTTATCTCCGATATATCCTACAATCCCGCACATAAACTCTCCATGTGTATAATTTGAAAAATGTGTTTACAGTTATAGTTCTAAAAGGTTATATTCAACTATGTCTTGAGCGCCGATATCTTTTAAAAAATCATCGCAAGGCATCTTACTGTAAGGAATGATTCTTTTTAAATGCTTGTCTATTTGTTCAATCCTGCTTGTAATAACATTTTTATCAACCATAGCTATGCCTCCTTTTTATCCTTAATATTCTTAACTACCGCAATAAAGCTGTGTCCTCATAAAGATAAAAATTTCTGAAGTAATCTTTTTTAATCTCTCTTTGTCATTAATTAATACAGCTTTGCCTTTGGAAAAAGCCTTTAGGATAATTTCGCAAGAGGCCTCGTTTTGTAAAACCACATCTACCTTTCTTTTCAAAGCCAGCTCCAATTCCATAGCCAGATTTATCCTTTCAGAATGATCCAAAGACCCTCCTATCAGAATATCCACATCGCTATTCGCAAGAGGCTTTCCCAGGACAGATCCAAATAAGAAAGCATAGTCTATATTTTTATATCCGGAAAGCGTATCTTTTATCTCTTTATCATATTTTACTATCGACATTAATTATCCCACTCCAAAAAAAACATAAACAAATGAAACGCTATCTCCGAAAGATGATTTCCCCTGCGGTAATAGTTGCCTTACATTGAAAATCTTTATCAAAAATTACAATATCGGCATCATAGCCGTTTGCGATCCTGCCCTTTTTTCTATCGAGCCCGATAACTCTTGCCGGGTTAAGGCTGGCCATCTTTACCGCGTTAGCGATAGATACTCCACATAAGTATACCATATTTTTTACAGCCTGTAACATGTTGAGCTTACTTCCCGCTATAGTATACCTTGAACCAGAACCAGTTCGGTTGAGGGCAAGATTTTCCATACGGTAAACACCCGCGATTACTTTTAATGACCTGCTGTCCATTGCCGCGACAGAGTCGCTTACCAGGACAATCTTATCCTGCGGCTTGCATTTTACCAATAACCGCAGGTTATCCGGATGCACATGATAAGCGTCTGCAATAACTTCTGCCGAAATTCGATTATCAAGCAGTACCTGTGTAATAACACCCGGGTTTCTTGATGATATCCCGCTCATACGGTTAAAAACATGCGTGGTATATAAACACCCGTTATCTATGGCCATTTTAGCCTGTTCAATACTTGCATCCGTATGGCCGATCGCCGCGACAATCTTATCCTTTTTTAGCATTTTTATTAAAGCTATGCTGTTTTTAAGCTCCGGCGCGATTGTTATTATCTTTATTTTTTTCTCTGCCTTCTTGATCAAAGACCTGATTGCCTGGATATCCGGATCTATCATAAACCGCTTAGGCTGCGCCCCGGCCATTTTTTTACTTATAAACGGCCCCTCAAGATGAAAACCCAGACACCTTGCGCCTTTAGGCAAAGTATCCTGAAACTCAGACAATGATTTTGAAAATTGATTCAGGCTTCTTGTATGTAAACTAAGCAGGAAACCGGTAGTGCCTGATTTTGCCTGTATTTTTGAAATTTTACTCAAATTACCGTGAATATGCAGATCAATAAATCCCGGAGCAACATACCCTGATCTCGCATCTATGTACATAGTGTTTTTCAAAACAGGCTTTGCGCCATAGCCTATCCTGAAAATTTTTGCATCTTTAATAAGAATCCAGGAATTACCTGTGATTCTATTGCCAATTATCAAACAGGCATTATGGATAAGTATTGCTTGAGTACAACGGCCAGAATTAATTTTCTGTTTTTTCACCTGAATAGTTTTTCCAGTCCTTTTTTAAGTTGATCCTGAATATCAGAGCCTCCTGATTGGCCCTCCCTGTCCTTGTTTAATAAATTCTTAATCCCTGTTTTTATTAAATCCTGCGTAGGAAAAATAAGTTTGTATTTTAACTGCGAAAGCCTATCATAGACCTTTACTTTAGGAAGCGGCAAATTTGTTCCTGCTTCAAATGTCGCTTCAAAATCAACATACTGTTCAAGATCAATATACCCACTACCGGAAACTGCAGCCTCAGCAGCGATCATGATCAAATCATTTGTCTGCAGCTTTCCATCGCTTAAAGTGAATGTGGCTGAGGCCTCTTCTATATTCATATCTGATAATTTGGCAACTCCCAGGGAATTGGCCACTTTGGCAAAGTTAGGCGGCATTTTAACTTTTCCTTCAATAACCTTAACCCATCCGGTTCCATTAAGCAGGTTTAAATCAGCCGCGCTGCCGGATATTTCCACATGGGCATTAAGTACTCCCTGCCCCATGTTCCGGCCAATCAAATCCTCTACCAGCGGCTCAATATCTATGTCCTGAGCATCTATTGAACATTGCACCGGAATATCTTTATCAGTTATAATCGCCTTTGCCTCTCCGGTAATCTTACCGCTATAAAAATCACAATCTAACGAAGCAATATTTAAAGCCCCGTTTTCAAGCTTAATATCCGTTTTCAAATTCGCGACCTTTATTTTGTCTACTAATGCCTTATTGAGCAGTATTTTTGCATCAGCGCTCAGGGTTTTTAAAGTGACAGGCGCTCCTTTACATTCAGCAGTTATTTTACAATCTCCCACAAGAGCGGGCAACGGTATTCCTGATAGCATACCGGCAATATCCTTTAATTTTATCAGTCCCTCAAGGCTAAAATCGATCTGGGGATTGGCAAGGCCTGACACCTTGCCTTTTATGGAAAGATTTGTATCGATATAATTAATATTAAACTTATTTATAATCACATCTTTTTTATCATAATCACCCGCAATTTGCACCTTTAATATCTGAGCGCCGATAGTCGCGGAGATATTTTCACTTTCAAAGCTGCTCTGTGAACAGATAATTCTCCCTTGTATTTTTGTTATTTCACCTGTTTCTTTAATACCCATGACATTTATATCATTCAGCTCAGCAATCGCCGAAAAAGCCATCTCCTCTTTAGCCTTGATATTAATATCAAGGTCTATCGCGCAGCCTCCCCGAGCCTCCAGGGCCTGCTGTTTAAACATAAGCCCTTTTATCACCAGCTTTAGTTTTGCAGAAAACGCGTTCTTTTTTATAGAAGGAATAGATTTTAACCCAAAATCGACACTATTTACCTCCAAAAAAGGTGTTTGGTCAGAGTTTGCTATTTCAACCTTAGAGAACAGGACACCTTTAAGCGGAAAATAAAAAGCCTTCCCTACGATTACCCTTTTTCCCAGGTTTTCTTCTAAAAACTTTATTACCATAGGTTTTAAATGCTTTGGGATATATACATAGTTTAAGTAGATAAAGGTAATGCCGATTAACCCTATGATTACAACTAAGCCGATAAGCACTATTTTTTTCATCATAATCTTCCTTTCGTACTTTAATCATCAATTCTAGATAAGGAGAAAAATCCTCTCCAGAACTTCTTTTTTCCCTTTTTCCTGATAACCTCAAGTATCTGCCCTTTCATTTTCCTCGTAGCTTCTTCGCCGGCTTTAATACATTCATTTGCCTTTGAAAAAGACGCCCAGCTGATATTACCTACTTTAGGATAAATTATTAGATCCGCTCCTTTTATTTTCATATCGCTCAGATGCCAGGCACGTATCGCGTCTGCCTGAAACATAATATCTAATCCATTGCCTAATTTTTTATTATAATCAACCTGTGCTTCAACCCCCACAGCTATAACAATATCCGCTCCCATTGCCCTTGCCGCCTCTACAGGGACACTGCCGATAATCCCTCCATCAACAAGTAAATACTTTCCGCTCTTAACAGGAGGAAAAACACCCGGCAAGGACACAGAAGCCAGAACCGCTTCCTTTAAGCTTCCTTTTGAAATGATAACTTCCTGCCCGGTACGCAAATCCACAGTCGCGCAGCAAAAAGGGATTTTAAGTTTTTTAAAATCAGTGTCTATCTCAAGATGTTCAAACATCCAGGATATTTCCTTGCCGCTGAAAACCCATCTTTTTATTGCTCTTACATTAACTAAAACCATCTGTTTAACAAAAGAATATAAAGACTCGATAATCAGCTTCTTTTCATCACTTGGTGAATATCCGCTGATCAATTTCTCTATCGCGCTTACTTCTTTTCTATCTAACATCGCGAGCATCCGTCTTTCAATAGCATTAATATCCGGATTTAAAGCGTATTGCGCCCCGATCATCGCCCCCATGCTCGTGCCGGCGATTATATCAATATGCACGCCTATCTCATGCAAGGCTCTTATTACTCCTATATGGGCAAGCCCGCGGACTCCGCCGCCGCCTAAAGCAAGTGCTACTTTCATACGTTTTCTACCCATAGTCTTTATACCCCCCTTATTATAAAATGGGGCATTCTTAATTTGCAAATCATCAGGTTATAGAAAACTATTCAATTTAATTAAGAATGACCCAAAAAATTAATTAACTTCATTGTATGATTAGCGTTAGTAATTGTCAACTGATAAAGCAGTCCCATAGTGTCAAGAACTCTGCTGACTTTCGGGTTAAATTTCTATATTTTTGTATTATAAAAAAATAGAAACCAGATTAAAATTGGCTCCTGTAAGTTTCAAGTGGGTAAATAATGTTTGTTTAA
>JAKLQT010000132.1 GCA_022013205.1 Candidatus Omnitrophota bacterium
ATGCTCCTTTCCTCATTAATGCATCAATAAGTTAAAAGTTGAATCTCACTTAATAGGGCTGTGTTTCGCAATAGTTCCCTAATGTTAAAAACGCAATATATTATACCTAAAATTACTTATCGTGTCAATTAGTTAAGATTACAATTCGCGGGCAAAATTAAGCGGGCAAAATTAAGGGGCAACTTAAACCTTAGTTGCCCTTTAATTTTTAAAGATTTGAATAAAACTATTGTTTATTCAAATCTTTTCAAAGCTAATGTTACATTATGCCCGCCGAATCCAAGAGAATTGGATATAGCAACATTTATATGTTTTTTTCTGGCTGTATTCGGCACATAATCTAAATCGCAGTCAGGATCTGGGGTAGTGTAGTTTATTGTCGGAGGAATAATACCTTCTTTTATCGCTAAAGCAGCTGCCGCGAATTCTACTCCTCCGGCCGCGCCCAGCATATGGCCTGTCATTGACTTGGTCGAGCTTATTGCCAGTTTTTTAGCATACTCTTTAAAAACTGTCTTTATCGCGATGGTCTCAACCCTGTCATTCATTGGAGTAGATGTACCATGCGCGTTAATATATTCAACCTGATCAATATTAAGCCCCGCGTCTTTAAGCGCCAGGCTCATGCAGCGCGCTCCTCCTTCTCCTTGAGGATCAGGAGCAGTCATATGGTAAGCATCTCCGCTCATCCCATAGCCAACAATTTCCGCGTATATATCCGCGCCTCGTTTTTTCGCATGTTCCAACTCTTCAATTAATACCACACCTGAACCCTCGGCCATAAGGAATCCATCCCTGTCCTTATCAAAAGGGCGCGATGCCCTTTGCGGATCGTTATTCCTTGTTGTCAAAGCTTTCAAAGCGCAAAAACCCCCGTGTCCTAAAGGGGTAATACAGCTCTCAGTGCCGCCCGCGAACATAGCCACAGCATCTCCCCTTTGGATAATCTTAAACGCATCCCCGATACAATGGCCTCCGGTAGCACAGGCAGTAGTAACACATGAATTCGGCCCCTTGATTCCAAGGCTTATAGAAACCTGTCCGGGAGCCATATTCACAATAAGCATAGGGATAAGAAACGGTGAGATTTTTCTCGGCCCGCGTTCCATAAAGCTCTTTTGCTGTTCCTCAACAACATGCAGGCCTCCGATACCGGTACCGATAATAACACCGATCATATTCCTGTCCGCTTTATCAAGGTCTAATCCGGAATCCGCGAGAGCCATCTTGCTGGCGCAGACAGCAAATTGGACAAATTTGTCCATTCTCTTGAGTTCTTTGGGTTTTATAAATTTGGAAGGCTCAAAATTTTTTACTTCCGCATCAATCGTAGATGAGAAACCAGTTGTGTCAAAATAAGTTACGTGACCCCCACCGCTTTTCCCCTCAATCAAAGAATGCCAGAATTCTTCTTTTGTATTTCCAACTGGTGTTACTACACCAATACCTGTAACAACAACTCGTCTCTTGTCCATAATATTAAAGCTAATAAAATATATCCTTGATTGTATGTTTTAATTTAGTGATTTTGATTTTGCAAATCTTATTCTTTGCCGGATGTTTTAGAATCAATATATTTTATCGCTTCACCGACGGTTGTCATTTTTTCCGCGTCTTCGTCAGGAATCTCAATCCCAAACTCTTCTTCAAGCGCCATTACCAGCTCTACTGTATCTAAAGAATCAGCCCCAAGATCATCAACGAAAGAAGCTGTTGAAGTAACTTCCTCTGCCTTAACTCCTAACTGATCAACTATTATTGCTTTTACTTTTTCATCTGCTGCCATTTTTTCTTCCTCCTTTCAAGAGTGCTACATAACCATTCCGCCATCAATTTTAATAACCTGGCCGGTTATGTAGCTTGCGTCGTCACTGACTAAAAATAGTACTAGATTACCCACATCTTCAGGTTTCCCGAATCGCTTTAGAGGAATCTGCTTAAGCAAAGCCTCTTTCACCTCATCGGACAAGACATCTGTCATTTTTGTTTCAATAAACCCTGGAGCAATAGCATTTACATTGATATTTCTTGAAGCAACCTCTTTAGCTACGCTTTTGGTCAGCCCTATGATCCCCGCCTTAGATGCCGCATAATTGGCCTGACCGGCATTACCCATCACGCCAATAATTGAGGCCATATTAACAATCCGGCCTGATTTTTGCTTAAGCATGACCTTTACTACTGCTTTGGTACAGTTAAATGTCCCTTTCAGGTTGACTGCTATTACTGAATCCCAGTCTTCCTCCTTCATCCTAAGCAGCAAGCCGTCTTTTGTTATGCCTGCATTATTGATTAGTATATCTATTTTTTTAAATTTGTCAATAATTTTGTTCACCGCATCTTCACATTGCTTTAAATCACAGACATTTAAAGCCAGCGGCAGGCATTGCACCCCCAGGCTCTCTATTTCAGCAGCTGCTGTTTTAAGTTCCAGGGCATTGACATCACACAACACACAAATAGCGCCTTCTTTGGCTAAAACCTTAGCTATCTCTTTGCCAATACCGCGCGCGCCGCCGGTTATTACTGCTATTTTTCCCTCGAGTTTCATGTTATCCCCCTAATTCTTCTTTGAGTTTAGAAAAATCATCCGGATTTATCAGGTTAATCACTTTAAGCCTCCGGTCAATGCGCCCTAACAAGCCTCTCAGGATCTTCCCAGGCCCGAATTCAAAATAACCGGTGATCCCCTCTTTCATCAAAGTCTCAATACTTTTTTGCCAATAAGTAGTATGACTTACTTGCTTTGTAAGCAATTCTTTTATCATGCCAACATCAGTCAAAAATTCCCCTGTTACATTCGGGATAAAGGGCACAGCAGGCTTAAATACCGGCACATCTTCTAAAATACCCTTTAATTTCTCAACTGCTGGATTCATCAGGGAGCAATGAAAAGGCCCGCTAACATCAAGAGATATAACTCTTTTTGCTTTAGCCTGTTGCGCCATTTCATTAAAGCAGGAAATACTTTCTTTTGTTCCTGAGACAACGATCTGTCCGGGACAGTTAAGATTGGCAATCTGAACCCCTGATTCTTTAGCCAAATCCTGTGTTTTTTCAAGGTCCAGGCCCAGGATACAGGACATTGCCCCTGGATTTTCACGTGATGCCTCATCCATAAAGATGCCCCTTTTATGCACAAGCCGCAGCGCATCCTCAAAATTTATTGCCCCGCAGGCCGCCAGCGCGCTGTATTCACCCAAGCTCAAACCCGCACAGGCACAGGGTGCAACATTTAAATCAGTGAAATCGTTTTTCAATACTTCCCACGCGGCAATACTATGAGTAAGTATTGCCGGCTGGCAAAACGCGCTAACAGTTAGTTTCTCCATAGGCCCATCAAAGCAGAGTGCCTTTAAATCAAATCCCAGGACATGGTTTGCTTTTTCAAAAACATTGTCCGCACTTTTAAAGTGCTCGCATAGCTCCTTAGCCATACCAACATATTGAGCGCCTTGTCCGGGGAATATAAAAGCTATTTTGCTTTTATCCATCTTGCTTTTCCTGTATCTTTATAATACTATTGCTATTCTTTTGCCAAAGCCTCGATTATATGCTGATTAACATTGTGCAGCAGCGATTCATGCGCAACGCGTATAGCGTTTTTGATCGCGTTAGCAGATGAACCACCGTGCGCAATTATGCAAACCCCGTCGATCCCAAGCAAAGGCGCACCGCCGTATTCAGAATAGTCAATTTCCTTTTTCAGGGCCCGGAATGCAGGCGCGCTCAACAAAGAGCCGATCTTCGTGATGATATTTGATGAGAGCTTGCGCTTAAGCATTTCTTTGATCGCGTCTGCCAGGCCCTCGGAAACCTTCAAAACTACATTCCCTAAAAACCCGTCACATACGATCACATCGCAATCGCCCACATAAATATCCCTGCCCTCTACGTTGCCGACAAAATTTATATTTTTGCTCTGCTCAAGAAGCTTAAATGTTTCCTTGACAAACTCAGGCCCCTTAGTCTCCTCCTCGCCTATATTAAGCAACCCTACTCTTGGGTTTTTCTTGTTTAAGACATGTTTACTATAAATACTGCCCATAATGCCGTATTGCAAAAGATGTTCAGGTTTAGCGTCGATATTAGCACCCATATCGATCATCTGTACAACATCTTTCAATGTAGGCAGCAGAACACTTATACCCGGGCGGTCAACTTCCGCCAAAATTTTCAAGAATAGGCTTCCCGCGCAGACAACCGCTCCGGTATTACCAGCTGAGACAATAGCCTCAGCTTTATGCTCTTTAACCATTTTCACGGCCACATTTATCGATGAATCTTTTTTACGCCTTACGCTTTGAGCGGGGAAATCATCCATCTCTATGACCTCAGCCGCATTCACGACCGTTATATTACCCGAAACTTTTCGATGCAAAGATAGTTTTTTCTCAATTACTTCCTGCCTGCCGACAAGGATTATCTGGGCGTCTATTTCTCTGGCAGCAAGTATCGCCCCTTTAATAATAACATCAGGAGCTTTGTCTCCTCCCATGGCATCAACAGCTATTCTCATATATTTTCTCATTATTTAAGAAGCCAGCCGATTAACTCTTTTTTACTTTTTCTTTCTTCTGGACATACTTGATTGTTTTGTACATGCCGCAATGCGGGCACACACGATGCGGCAGCTTTGGCTGATGACAGCTTGGACAAACAGATATTGCCGGAGCAGACAGCTTAGTATGAGCACGTTTTTTGTCCCGCCTTGTTTTAGAGTGTTTTCTTTTTGGATGAGCCATTGTTTTTCCTCCTTCAATTTTAAACTAATCTATTTCAATACCTCTATTAGAATCATCTTCTTTAGAACAAACACATTGCCTTTTATTTAGATTGTTCCCGCATCCAGCGCAGATCCCTTTGCAATCAACCTTGCACAGCAGCTTTAACGGATAATCAAGAATTATTTCATCCCTTGCAATTTTAGTTATATCAATGACTTTACCATCACTAAGCGGCCTTATTATATCGATTTCCTTTTTAACACTGTAATTCCCCGGCTCTAAACAACGGCCGCATAAAAATTCACCGCACGCTTCAACACTTAAGTGTATAAGCACATTATCATATTCGCGATTAACAGCCGCTTTCATCTTAACCGGATCATTGAACTCAAGGTCTTTTCGCCCAAGGTCAAGATCTTTCCCTGTGCTTATTTCTTCAAGAAACAATCCAGCCTTAGGTATTTCACTGATATTTACCTTCATTTTTTGTTTTGGATTAATTTAAATGTATCCAACGCGATCAACCGCTCTTCTTCGGTATGAATAGTAAGCATTTTGATCTTTTCGCCGATCACATTACTCAGCTCTCGAAGAAGCCTTGCTTTGATCACAGATACGTTCTCACCAATACCCGCGGTAAGAATAATCGCGTCCGCTCCGTTCATTGCCGCGATATAAGAACCGATATATTTTTTTACTTTATATATAAAAATATCAATTGCAAGACGTGCCCTTTTATTGCCTGCTTTGGCACAAGTCAGCAAGTCGCGCATATCATTACTAATTCCGGATATCCCAAGCAATCCGCTCTTTCTGTTCATCAGCGCATTTACCTGCTCTATATTGAGTTTTTCTTTTTCCATAATATAGCCGACTAAAGCCGGATCAATATCCCCGCACCTGGTACCCATAACCAGGCCCTCAAGCGGAGTAAACCCCATGCTGGTATCAACAGATCGTCCGTGCTTTATGGCAGCGATACTGCAGCCGTTTCCCAAATGACAGGTAATCAGCTTTAATTTCTCCAGCGGTTTTTTAAGTTCTTTTGCCGCCGCCTGAGCAACGTATCTGTGCGAAGTACCATGAAAACCGTACCGGCGGATACAGTACTTTTTATACAATTTATAAGGAAGCCCGTATAAGAAGGCCTCTTCCGGCATTGTCTGGTGAAAAGCAGTATCAAAGACAGCGACCTGCTTTGTATCAGAAAACAATTTTTTTGTCGCCTTTATCCCATTATAAGCCGGAGGATTATGTAAAGGAGCAAGTTTACTGTAAAACTTGATGCGCTTCATAACATATTTATCGATAAGCACTGAAGACCTGAATTCTTCGCCTCCATGAACAACACGATGGCCTATGGCATGAATCTGGCTTTTATCCTTTATTACTCCCCATGCCGGATGCATCAGCAGCTGCGCGATTTTTTCAATACCAGAAAAATAATCGTTCAAGGCAATCTTTACTTTGTGTAATTTATCCCCCTTATGGTGAATTATAAATGACTCACTGCTGCCGATCTTTTCCGCGATACCGCTTAAAAGGCTTATATGCTTTTCCATGCAGAAAAGCTGGTATTTAATCGATGAACTGCCGCAATTTACAACTAAAATATTCATATTTAAAATTTCCAATTATCTCACAATCAAATGAAGCTCATCCGGGCTATCCTTCAACAGGCTCAGGATGGTGAGCATAGTCGAACCAAAGCCCGGGGTTTTCAAAGCATGCGGGATAATTACTTATTTTCGATGACCCTGATCGCCGTTGTACAAACAGCGTAAACCACTTCATCTATTGTGCAGCCGCGGGACAGGTCACTGCACGGTTTTTTAACACCGTTCATCATTGGGCCGACCACTTCTGCTTTTGCCAGGCGCTGCACCATTTTATATGAAATATTGCCTGCGTTCAGATCCGGAAAAACAAGTACATTAGCCTTGCCCGCGACATTACTATCCGGCGCCTTTATCTTGGCAATAGCAGGCACGATAGCCGCGTCAAGCTGCAGCTCTCCGTCAGCAACCAGTTCCGGGTATTTATTTTCAATCAGTTCCTTTGCCTTAATTACTTTATCTACCATCTCGTGTACAGCGCTTCCTTTTGTTGAAAAACTTAAAAGCGCCACACGAGGCTCTTCTTCAACAAGCAATTTGAAAAGTTCCGCAGCCGAAGCAGCGATATTCGCCATCTGTAACGGAGAAGGATCCGGTACAATACCGCAATCCGCAAAAACAAAAGTCCCGTTTGCGCCATAGGCACAATCAGGAACAATTATTAAAAAACAGCTGGAAATTGTTCTAATTTTTTCTCCGAAGCCAATGCAGTATATAGCGGCCTTGGCTACATCAGCGGTAGTAGTAACGGCTCCCGCGACCATACCGTCTGCCATACCATCGCTTACCATCATCGCAGCGAAGTTTACAAATCTGCTCATCTGCCCCCTGGCATCGTCAATACTGATACCCTTATGTTTTCTCAACTCAAAGAACTTATTTGAGAATTCCTCAAACCTCGGGCTTTCCAGGGGATTTATGACTTTAAGGCGAGTCAGGTCAAGGCCAATCACATCGGCTCTGCTTTTCAGGTTTTCATCCGAAGATAAAAGGATAAGCTTTGCCAATTTCTCTTCCACTACAATCTTAGCCGCCTGTAAGATCCTATCGTCTTCTGCTTCCGGTAAAACAATTGTTTTTTGCGCCTCTTTAGCCCTTTGCCTGATTTTTTTCAAGATTTCCATTCAGCCCCCAAAATTATAATAACGCTTTATTATTTTTTAGACCTTTTTAACTGCTCTTTCAATTTATCTTTTAATTTCTTCTCTACAAAAAAAGGCAGGAACTGGGAAAGCTCTGCTCCGATAACCTCTACCTCTTTGATAAGTTTACTTGATAGAAATGAATATAATTCGTTCGGCATCATAAAAATTACTTCGATATTTCCATTTAATTTTCTATTGGTCAGGGCCATCTGAAACTCATACTCAAAATCAGAGATCATACGCAGGCCTCTTAGAACCACATTGATTTTTTTACTCTCTACATAGTCAACCATCAATTCGCTAAAACTCTCGACCTTTACATTTTTCATTCCGCGGACAGCCCGCTTCAGCAAGTCCACCCGTTCAGAAGTACTCAGCAATGGGTTTTTAGCCGCGTTATCCGCGACGGCAACGATAACCTCGTCAAATATTTTTACTGCCCGTTTAATTAAATCAATATGGCCGTAAGTAACCGGGTCAAAAGTTCCTGGATAAACCGCTTTTTTTTTCAAAAAATAAACTCCATATCTTATCCTTAAATATTTAACTAAAAAAACCGCAACTAATAGGGAACAAAAGTGTTCGGTAAATTCTCCAAAAAATGAAGATTAGACGGGAACATAAAAGGAGACAAACGTATCCCCATATTTTTTAAGCTGCCAAAGCTTCAGTTTATCCGTATGCTCAGGCAACTCATCCTTTTTATAATGCTCAATAACTATTATTGAAGACGGGAGTAATATATCACAGTTGCCGATGTTGAGCAAGCATTTTTTTGCCAATCCAAGTGAATAAGGAGGGTCAGCAAAAACAATATGAAAACGTAAATTCTTCTTTCTTAAAATATTAAAGGCGGTAAAAACATCCCTGCCGATAACCCTGCATTCTGAGCTGAATCCCAAATGCAACATATTCTCCCGGATGACTCTAAGCGGAAGTTTATTTTTTTCAACAAAGATAACGCTTCTGGCCGCATTGCTCAAAGCCTCAAACCCAAGTACGCCGCTGCCGCTGAACAGATCAAGCACTTCTTTCCCCTCGACAAAATCACCTAAAACAGAAAAAATTGCTTCTCTGACCATTGTTCTTGTCGGCCGGACATATTTTGACTTTGGGATCTTAAGTGTTTTGCCTTTACAATTACCTGTAACAATACGCATAATAATCTTCCGAAATTTTCTCTGTCCGGGACACACACAACATAAAAAAAGCCCTAAGCTTCCTGCTTAGCTTAGAGCTGACCATCGTCTTGCTTTTACCTGCCCTGAGCCTTATCCAGATTAGCCTGGATTTCAAAGTCAATAAGCTCTTCATCCTTAATCTTTCTGCGGCTGGAAAAATTAAGATGGCTGTTTTTAAAATAAGAGGAATTTTCTATCGAGCCCACAAAGTCCAAAACCTCTCCCAGGCTCTTAGCCTGGCCCCTGACAACAAGAACTCCCTGTTCATTGATAGAAAGCATATTCAACGTGCTTGTCGCTGAAGCAACGTTGATCAAATCGGTAATCGCGTCAAGAATAAGAAGTTGAGATATCAGCTGAGTTTGCACCATCTGCAGTTTCTGCGCTTTATTCTGGATGGCCTGTGCCTGCGGTTTTAACCGGGATAATTTCTCTTCAATTTTTCTAAGATACGATTCTTTATTGCTAAGCATCATCCAAAACATTGCCGCGACAAGAAGGATGTTGGCAATAACCAGTACACTAGAAATAAAAATTTTCTTTTTTAGTTTTTCGCGCATTCGCTCGCTCAGGAATTCATCGCTTAAAAGGTTTATTTCCTGCCTCTGAGTAAATACCATGCCGCTGGCGATATCAATCTTTTTCTCTATAAAAAACGGGATATCAAAACTCGGCTTAAGCGCATCCGCTATTTGCTCAAGATCAGGGCGAAAACCTCCGATTATTATTTTGCTTAGTTTTCTCTGTTTGATATTATTGAAAAACAATTCAATACTGAGTCTTATCTCGCTGATTAAGACTTGAGAAAAGTTTTTCCCAACCCCTTGAAGGAACCCGCGGCTGAAAGCAAGTACGCCGTTTTTGACGATAATTATTTCGACCGCTTCATCCTCAAAATACACAATCATAAAACTGCTTTTCAAAATAAGATTTTTGTCTCTATGCATTAAATAGCGCAGTGAATTCACTATCGCTAAAGAACTCAAATTCAAGGAATCAATTTCAAGGCCAAGTTTTTGAAAACCTTCAATCAGTTTTAAAACTTCCGTTTTATGCGTAACCACAACCAGTGTATCAGAATAACCGCTCTCCTTTTTATTAAGCACAAGATATCTTATGGTTGTCTCATCCGGCTTAAGAGGCAAAAGCTCAGCGGCCTCATACCTGACCATGCGGGATATTTCCTGGTAATCATGCGTTGGAAAAGAAAAAAAACGCACTCCGGCCTGATGCCTGAAAAGACAGCTGAGGAGCTGTGTTTTGGCTATACCCTCTTTCCTGATAACTTCCTTTATTTTCGCCTCATCGAGTGCGCCGTTCTTAAACCCGATACTTAAATCCTGAACCTTTTTAAATCCATCTCCGGTAACATTGAATTTGGCAATACGAAGTTTTTGTTTTGTTAAATAAACCGCTGTTTTAAGCAATGTTAGTTCTCCCCTACGTAAAGTATTTTAAACCCGTCCTCTTCTCTTCTAATTACCACCTCTATTAGCTTTTCTATTGATCTTCCTGATGATACAGCCTTTGATTTAATTCTAAAAACCGAAGAGTTCACCTTGGCCAGTTTAATCAAAGGGCCTATCTGCTGGGGCGTCAATCCCAGCAAAGAAAGTTCTTCTGAAAGTGTGTCTTTATTCTCAAAAGGCGTATTTTGCCTCTTGTCTTTAATCGCCTCAACCATCCTCCTGCTCATCCCGGGAAGCATTAACAAAACCTCTTCCCCTACGGTATTTATATTCAGCTTACCATCAGAAAAAGTCGTAAACAGGCCATAAAGTTTGACTTTGCCCTCACTTGTTATTATATCAAATTTATCCTCATTAATCATGGTTATATCTTTTAACTCCTCCGGGACATTAAATGGACGCTTTTGACAGATGGCTTCCAGGTCTTCCTTTTGCAAGCCTTCATATACCCCTGCCGCACTATCTAAGACTTCTCTAGAAATAAGATTAATATTAAGGAACCTGTCTTCGTCGGTTACTTTAACGGAAAGAACTCCGTAATCATTTTCTAAAACAAGCTCCTGGCTCCAGTCATCGCCCAGCGCGTCAAATCCAGCATCATCGGCTGCCAACTTTACAATTAAGCGGTTAACCCCTTCTTTAGCCAGGTAAAAAGCCCTTAACTCTTCATTGTTCAGGCTGCGCAGCCGTATGTTTATCCTGTTTTTAAACCCCAGCGTCAAAACTACAACCGATAAAAAGAATAACACCCACAACACAATAATTAAAATGATTCCCTTATCAGCCTTATCGGGATTATTGCGATTCTTCATCATGAGTTAGATCCATAATATTTGCCATTGGAATATTAATATATTTTACCAGATCAAACGAACCGCTCTTCTCAAAGGCCGGGGCAAAATTAACCTCAATGCTTACCTCCTGCGGTAAAATCAATTCTTCCGGCCATATTTCATGCCAGATATTTTCATCTTTACTGAAATACTTTAATTTTAACTCACGGATTTTTGTGTTGATAACCTCTTCCCGCGGTGCCTCTTCGTCATCAAGGCGCGTATACATCACCTTTGAGCGTAAAAGTGAAAAGGAGTTATCACCTTCGTTGGGGCGCAGATAGAAAGCAACCTTTTCTATGCCACCTTCCGGGCTTGTTGAAAAAAAATCAATTCTTTCTCCTAAGCCGACAAACGAGATCTTTTCATTTTCAGGATTTAAAAAAGCGCAGCGCAGTGCTCTTTCCATTACTTTTAAACTTAAAACCGCCTCCTGCATCATTTGGTCCAGATTTTCTTCCTGCTTCCAAACTTTGACTCCCAAATATAAACTTGAGTAAACAGAGGCCGCAACAATGGCAAAAACAGACATCCCGATTAGTAATTCTAATAAAGTAAAACCCTTTTTCATTATATTCATTATATGCATTATAACACAAATCCATATTTTTACTAAAAAAAGCCGGGGTTTCCCGGCTTTTTTTGTTTTTGATATTTTTACAGAGATCTTTTATCCCTCATGCTTTGAAAACCCCGGGCTTTGGTTCGACTATGCTCACCATCCTGAGCCTGTTAAAGGATAGCCCGGGTGAGCTTCATCTGCGCGCTTTTAAATGAACACCAGTGTAAATTTAAAAAAGTTTTTCAGGGGATTGACAGGAAAAATATTTTTTGATATATAAAATAATTATCAGGTAAAATAGTTTTCCAGGAACAAAACTAAAAGTTTTTGCGTGTAGATGCGTTATTTTTAGGGGCTATCTTTAACCTGAAGGAGGTGTGTTATGAAAAGTGAAAATTTTTTATTAAGATTAATAGAATTGATGCTTATAGCGATTTTTGTTTTCAGCGATCTGCCTGTGCTTGCGCAGGAATCTGAAGATGTTAAGGAATTGTAAAAACAGAAAGGCAAGGGGAGACACTTGTTATTAAACTGCCTAAGAAAAAAGAATAAGGGAATTTTGTTTTTTGTTGTTTTATTCATAGCCTTAATGCCGTCCTTTGCTTATGCCGGTTTTCAGGCAGATGAACAGGCGACTATTGAGGTTTTTGAACGGGTTTCTCCCTCAGTTGTCTTTATAAAAAACGCGTCTTTGAAATGGGATTTGTTTTTAGCTTATTTGTACGAAGTTCCCCAGGGAGCAGGGTCAGGTTTTATCTGGGATAAGCAAGGCCATATTGTTACTAATTTTCATGTTATTTATCAAGCGGATAAAATTGAACGATAAAATCGACATTAAGTTTTTGCGTGCCGGAAAAGAATACGGTACAACAGCTGTTTTACAGGAATTATAAAATTCAAGAAATAAAAAAGCAGTAAAATATCTATCATAAAAAACGGTTCTTTTGCAATAAATGTGGAAAATGTTGTATAAGTGAAGCCGTGACAAGATTATGGGTAAATTTTACGCTTACAACAAATTTTCTCCGCTAAAAAGCAGCGGAACCGGCAAATCTGCGTTGTGTTTTTGGCGCTTCAGAAACTCTCCCCGCCAGAATGCGGCGGGGCTCAGA
>JAKLQT010000005.1 GCA_022013205.1 Candidatus Omnitrophota bacterium
GACATGACGGATTTTCAGTTTCCCCGCGCATCACCAATGCCTTCCAGGTCTTATCGAATTTCCTCTCTTGAAAAATCGTATATTCTTTCGTATGGCAGGTTTTACATTTTTCTATTCCCACATATTCCTTATCTTGGGGGTTCGGAGTTAGTGTGTCTTGTTCCTGGGCATAAATAATGGATGAGCAAAAAAGATAACCTGCAAAAATCACGGTAATTTTAGTAAAAATTTGCTGTTTCATGTCTTCCTCCCAATGTCTTAATTATAGTTAAAATACCTTCTTTGTCAAGGGCTAATGCGGGTTCATATAAAGCCGCAGATTTCGATTCTGTAAAAAGGCCTACCCGCTAAAACATGCTTATAAAGACAGATAAACGTTGTAAAACGATTAACGTGAAACTGATATTATTAACCACAGAGTTTACAGAGAAACAGAGTGAAGAGCGAAACTTCACTTTTTAATATATTGACATCTGCCATATAATATTTTAATATATTAGTGAGGTGAAAAATGCTGCTAAGAAAAATTAATAAAACCACACAATCTAAAACTAAAAAGAAGCTTTCACGGTATTGCCGTTCAGGAAGAGTGCTCTGGTAGAATGCTTAATAAGAGGTAGGAATATGGGGAAGTTAATATAATTCATTACCTCTTTTTCCTACAGGGTCAAAACCAAAAAGTTCTTCTATCTTATCGGGTATTTTTTCTGTTAAAATTGAAAGAGCCGCAATGGCCAGTTTTAATTTTTCCTGGAAAAGACGGCAGCTTTGTTTGTGCGGTTTAGCCGCATTCCCATTGAAATAATGGTTCATATTTAAGCAGGAACCGGTACTTCGGCAAAGGCTAAAGAGGAAACAATTTTTACAGAAATTAAATCTTTGGTTTATAGTATTCACAAATTTTTTATATGCTGCCTTATCTATACCTGATTCGATATTTCCTATCTGGAATTCTTTAATCCCGAGAAAAGATGTGCAAGGGTAGATTTCTCCATTAGAGGATACGGCAATTTGCCCCTTGGCTGCAGGACACCCTCCGGTTAATTCATAGTTATAATATAATCTTTGCATCAGCTTGAAAAATCTATTGAAGAAGGTTTTGGCATAATCTAGTTTACCGTTTACGACTTCATCTATATATAAAAAAGCTAATTTTTCATATTCTTTACATAAATTATCATATTGTTCGCGGGTATGAAAAAATACTGATTCTCTTTGCGGATTGATTTTATGGCACGCGTCTTCGCTTTCAAAAAGCTCGATTCTTTCAAATCCAAGGTTTCGTAAATGATGATATAACTCGGACATATCCGCGTAATAAGGTGTTACTGTAGTACGCCCGACAAGCCTTTTGAGTATTTTTTCAGGCATATTTTTTAGATTTGCGGTGATTTTTTCGTAACTGCCTGTTTTGTCAACAAAGGGCCTGTTTTTATTATGAACTGATGCCGGCCCGTCTATGCTTACGGCAATCTGCACTCCCTGATCAATAAGTTCTTCTGCCAGAGAGGGAGTTAATAGTGTCCCGTTTGTTGCCAGCAGAAAATGAAACTTTACTCCCCATAACTGTTCGTTTTTTCTGCAATAGGCAACTGCTGCCCTAAGTGTTTTAAGATTCATAAGCGGTTCACCGCCGTAAAAATCAAGCACAAGATTTTTATCTTCAGTGCATGATTTAACGAGCAGGTCGATAGCTTTAAGCGCTGTTTTAACCGGCATGTTATTGTTTTTTGTGCTGTTTTCTTTCTGATAAGATTGATCTTGCGCAAAGCAGGTGTTTGTATATTTACCCTGATCGTTCCAGCAGTATATGCATTTTAAGTTGCATTCAGAAGTGAGGTTAAGGGTTAAGTCTGTAAGATGGCTTTTTGCGTGCTGGCCCTTTTCTATAATGTGTTTTTTCCAAGGAGAAGGAAAATTCTTTATAATATTACGCGGGATATTGCAGTTTTTGGCGAGCACTATAAGGCCATCTTCATTAAGAAAATTTTTTGAAGCAGTGATCATTGCCTGCCATTTTTTTAACGCGTTATATGTTTGCGGAGAAATATGATAAAAATCACCGGTTGCCGTTGAAATGGCTATTAAACGGTTTATCTTTTCGAATAAATAAATAGGCTGAATATTTCTTTTTTTCGGTTTATTATCACAGAGCATAGCTTTAATATTAAACACTATATTGCGGAGAATTTCAACCATTTTTTATCCCGCATGGTAACCGGTGAGTTACGGGGGAAATTTTTACTAATTTAAGACTGTTAACGTAATGCGAAACGCAGTTGGAAAAATCTATTTTGGCTCATTCTCGGCGGACATCCTGTCCGTCTGCGAGGGAATTTGCTGCTGTTTGACATCCTTGTCACAGCAGCAAATTAAATCCGCCAAAACAGATTTCCCCAACTGCTTCGTTTAAAAAACTTAATACCCCCCCCGTAACTCACCCATTACCCCGCATGCTTTGAAAACCCCGGGCTTTGGTTCGAGTATGCTCACCATCCTGAGCCTGTTGAAGGATAGCCCGGGTGAGCTTCATTTGGAAGTATTCAGATTATAAGTGTTGATTGGGCCATATAATTAATTAAGCTTTTTTTTGAACATTTCACTTCTTGCCTTATAGAACGGCAAAAGTGATGAAAATCTTATTTTATTGCGGGCAAAAGTGAAAAGATCATAAATAAACAGACTTGACAGGGGAATTATTTGCAACTATAATATCTATAAGTGGTAATTTAAAATATGGACAGGGCCTCTAAAATTGAGATTGAATGTTTTGTGAGGTTTTTTGTTTCTTTTTAAAACTCCTCAACTAGATGTCCGGGATGCTGTTTTTTCTCTAAAAGCAGCATTTTAGTTGTAATTTGTTTTCAGAAAGAGGACGAATGAAGCTACAGGATAAAATTGCCGTTATCACAGGCGGTACGCGTGGAATTGGGAAGGCTATTGTAGAGGCCTTTGCCCGAGAGGGAGCTCAAGTCCTTTTTACTTATCTTCAGAATGAAACACTTGCCAAAGAAATTGAAATAAACCTCAAAAAAAAACAAGCAGAAGCCAAGGGATTTAAAGTTGACGTTAAAAATTATTCCCAGGTAGATCAATGGAAAGAAAAAATATTAGATGAGTATGGGAAGGTAGATATACTTATCAATAATGCTGGAATTATCAAGGACAAGGCCCTGGCGATGATGAGTAAAGAGGAATGGGACGATGTTATTGATACTAATCTGAACGGCCTTTTCCATGTGACGAAGTCTTTTATCGTTACTTTTCTGAAACAAAGACATGGAAATATAATAAATATTAGTTCACTCAGCGGAATTATAGGCATTCCCCGTCAGACAAATTACTCGGCCTCTAAAGGGGCAATGATATCTTTTAGTAAAGCACTTGCAAAGGAAGTTGCTCCTTACAATGTCCGGGTTAATGTGGTTGCTCCCGGATTTATCCATACCGATATGACAAAAGATCTAAAAAAAGATTATATTAAGCATGTTATGCCGCAAATACCATTGAATAGATTCGGAACTGTGGATGAGGTTGCTAGGGTTGCGCTGTTTCTGGCAACTGAGCAATCGAATTATATCACCGGCCAGGTAGTTCAGGTTGATGGCGGACTTGGAATGTAATATTTAAAATTTGGAAATAGGAGGTTTGATATGTGTCAGGGAAATGATTTTCAAGCTATAAAAAAAGAAGTAAGAAGGATGGTGGCGGAAATAGCTGAGACTCCTGAAGAAGACATAAAAGAAGATGATGATTTTGTTGAAGATTTGGGCGTTGACAGCATGATGGCCTTAGAAATTGTTGCCGGCATAGAGAAGAAATTTAAAATTCGCATTCCGGAAGAGAAAATCATGAGTATCCAGTCGCTTAAAAGTGTGTTTGAGGTGCTGCAGGAAAAGTTAAAATAAGCCAGGGTTTTTAACTAAAACATTAATTCAAAACAGCCTTATGTTATATTGGATTTTTAAATGGATATTTTTTGTCGTATTTAACATTCTCTATAAATTGAAAATAGAGGGAATTGAAAATTTACCTGGAAAGACAAATTTTATTTTAGTGGCAAATCATACAAGTTATCTGGATGCATTAATTGTGGGAGCAGTACTACAGAAGAAGATTTATTGGATAGCCTGGAGGGATTTATACAAAAAGTGGTGGATAAAGTGGTTTATGTTTGCTGCTGAAACTATGCCGGAAGGCAGTTCTTCAGAAAGGGCTATCTATTTTTTGATGCGGAATAAGAATGTAGGTTTGTTTCCGGAAGGGACACGTTCCCACGATGGCAATCTGAGAGAATTTAAAAGCGGTGCCGCGCTTTTAGCTCTAAAAACCGGCAGGCCTATTGTGCCATGCGCTATTTTAGGGGCGTATGAGGCATTCCCCAGGGGGGCAAAGTTTCCAAGGTTTTTCTTACCGTTAAAAATAAAATTAGGCGAGCCAATCTATCTTTTAAAGAGATTTGAAAATATTATTGACGATATCGATTTGCAGGAAGGTACTATTAAAACAAAAAAGAGAGTAGAGGAAATGATAAATGCCAGGTGATGATTTAATTCATATCCAACTTAAAAAAATTATTCATGCTAAAAAGTGGAAAGTAGTTCGTCAATTAACGAAAGTTTGGGAATTTCCTTCTTATATCCCTTGTGTGCGCGAGGCTGTTGTAATAAAAAAAGAGCGCAATAAAATGAAAACCAGGTGGTGTATACAAATTGATAAATTTCCTATTACCTGGGAGGAAGAAGAAACGCTTTCGTTAAGACAAAATAGCATTTTTTTTAAAGCAGTAGGAGGCGATTTAGATAAATTTAAAGGGGAGTGGATATTCAAAAACCATGCGGAAGGAACAGAAGTTACTGTAAATATCTATTTAAAACTAGACATACCGGTCATAAGGATTTTTAGCGAGGCCCATATAAAGGATTTAATCACCCGCAATTTTGAAGCCATATTGGAAAGCCTGGAAAACCATATGGTTTCTAAGCGCTACGCTGCTTACAGGCGTGGTGATAAAGGCAAGATTAGTGGGTTTGCTATATTAGGACATTTCTATAACTTTAACCATTTAGTTAGATGTTTAAAGATGCTTAATCCGGATTTTCATATACCATCCCAGGAATTCTTAAGCAGTTTATTTACAATGACTCCTTCTTTTAAGATATATGACATGAAAGAATTTCTATCTAAAACAGGTACAAAAACGCATGGTTGTTTTATTGTTTGCACATTTATTCCGGAGATGCTGGATAAAGATGTTCATGCGGTATATTCAAAAGTTGTACGGGCCTGTAAATTAGCAGAGAAGCAGGGGGTGGGCATTGTTGCCTTAGGCGGCTTTACTTCAATGGTTGGAGAGAGGTTGGGGCATCAGATTAGTGAAGAGGTAGATGTGTCGGTCACAACCGGCAATACTTATACTGCTGCTTTAGC
>JAKLQT010000133.1 GCA_022013205.1 Candidatus Omnitrophota bacterium
AAGCGATATTGATATATTTGCGATTGGAGATATTTCAGCGATTGAATTGCAAAATATTATTTCGGATATAGAGAATGAGGTTAAACGGGAGATTAATACTACGGTATACACTCTTGAGGAATTAAAGAGAAAAGAAAAATCAAAGAATAATTTTATCGCTGGAGTTTTAAAAGGTGCTAAGATATTTTTAAAGGGGGACGAAGATGGCCTTAGAAAATTGGTTGGAGATAGGTAAGCTTATTAAACATCAAACCAATGAACAGGAATTGGAAGCAGTGTTTGGAGTCATTGACAGATGTTTTAGCGATGCCGGATTAAAAGGGTTATCGAGTGATCAGAAATTTATTATTTCATACCAAGCTGCTTTTGAGGCGGCTATAAGCTTTTTATATTGTCATGGTTATAGGCCTATTAAGTCAGGGCATCATTACATCGTGTGGCAGTGCATGAAAGACTTGTTAACCAAAGACTTTCGTAAAACTATCCTTGTTTTTGAAAATGCTGCTAAAAAACGTAATAAACTTAGTTATGATACGACTGGTTTGGCATCACAAAAAGAAGCGGATGAGATATATGAAGAGGCAAAAGTTTTCGCAGCTTTTATAATGACTAAAATTAAAAAAACTTCTGCTTATAAATAGCCAGTAAATAATATTTGCTTTTTGGTTTTTTCGCCACCCGTTACAAAGGATAGAAGGCAGGCAAATCCAGGCGGACAGGCACTTTATTCGCCGGGACGAGGGACGAGTGGGAAAGCGAAAAAGACCGCTTAAGGAAATTTATAAAAATCCCGCCGAAACAAAAGCTTGAATGGCTTTATCAGATGCATTTATTAAAACTTTAATTAGTTAGATGTATCTGATATAATTTTATAAAAAGGAAGAGGCTTGGTTAAATATGATATTTTACGAAGAAATATTACGCGTGTTTCAAAAGCAGAAAGTGAAATATGTGCTTATCGGCGGGATAGCTGTAAACCTGTTGGGATCTATGCGCAGCACTGCCGATATGGATATTTTAGTTGAAATGAGTGATGATAACCTTAAAAAGATTGTTGGGATTTTACAGGGGCAGGGATATAAAGTGAAACAACCGGTAAACCCGATGAATATTGCCGATAAAATAATAAGGGAAAACTGGATTAAGAGTAAACACATGAAGGCGTTTAACTTTTATCAAAAAGATGAGTTTAAAGAGGTAGACATTATTATTGATTCGCCGGTTTCTTTCCAAAAGGCAAGGGAAAATGTTGTTTGGGTTCGAATAGATAACCTGAGGCTGCCGGTTATTTCCATAGACAATCTTATTAAAATGAAACAAAAAGCAGGGCGGTTGGTTGACAAGCTGGATATTGAAGAATTAAAAAAGATAAAGAAGTTGAAGGGAAAATTATGATTTTTGATTGGGAAAACGAAGAAGAACGATTAAAAAGGTTTATTAGTATCTCGCCAAAAAAGAAGCTGGAATGGCTTCATCAAATGCATTCATTTATCCTCAAAAGTTCATCAAAGCGCGGCATGGTAAGGCGCGCGAAATTAAGGCAAATGCGTTAATTGAGATTGTAGCTGATGGCTGCCCTCTTGAAAGGGGCGGAGAGGCCTTTCCTTATAAATAATAGAGTATGCGCATAATGTTTTCCATATGGGCGGATTAGCATGACTGGCAGCCTATCAAACTTATACCCACCCAATATATAGAATCTGTTACCATTCTCCAAATATTTATTGACAATGCTTTTGTTTTATTACAGTGGTGAGCTAACCCATCTTCCGCTATTCGGCCCATTTAACTAACGTAACCTATTGAAAAACCTCAAGGTCGACTAAAAAGGTCGGCCCCACATTAATTTTTTGGCATTTCAATTCTGGGCGGTGGTTGAGCGGGAAGTCTTAATTTTAGTTTGTAAATTAATAATTGCAAATCACGATCAGGATATGTATAACGTGGCATTATCAAAATACGTCCATCCGTCACAGGTAAATGAACATCTAGCATTTGAATTGTTTTAAATTTTTCAAGAATCGCTCGAGGGGTAAGTCCAGGCGCATGTTGCATTGCCTTTTGCTTTAGTGATACTTGTAGGCAATAAGCTAAAAAGGCTATTAAAATATGCGCCTCAATACGGCTGTCTTTTTGATGATAAATCGGACGAATATTCAAATCACCTTTGAGTTCTTTAAAAGCCTGTTCTATTTCTGTAAGTAAAATATATTGCTGCCAAAGCTTATCTGGCTCACCATTTTTAAGATTAGTCCTTAATAAATATGTTCCTTCACTAAAACGCGTACGCCGAAGATTTTCTTGGTTAAGTTTTAAGGTAAAAGTTTTAGAATTAATTTTCTGGTTTTGTGTGGGAATAGTTACATCAACCAGACGCCAAGCTTTTCCTGCTTCTTTTCGTGCAGTTCCTAATTTCATTAATAGCTCATCGCGTGTTAGACGTTTCATATTTTTGATCTCATTTAGCCTGTCCCATAATTTACGAAGTTTACGTTTGCGCATAGATTGCTCTTTTTGTCTTCGTCCCATACTACGGGTAAAAACATAAAGCTCTTGGTCTACTTCTACAAGCTTAACAGATACTTGCTGTTTAACCTGCTGCCAATCTTTAGTAAGCAATTCTTTTTCAAGTTTCTTCAGTTTTCCGCGAGGAGTCCCAACTAAATAATCAGCCCCCACGTTACGCATTTGGGTCAGTGTTTCTTCTGTCGGTATGCCTCTATCCATAATCCAGAGCCTATTATATTTACCATATTGATTTTTAATCTCCTTTAAAAAATTCGGTAGTGTAGTTTTATCTGATGTATTTCCGGGCATAACTTCATAAGCCACAGGAAATCCTTCCGGAGTTACAATAAGCGCGATAACCACCTGTACGCAATCTTTACGTTTATCACGGCTGTGTCCAAATTGTTTAAGACGATCATTTTCTTTGGGAGCTGCTTCAAAATACGTACTCGTTAAATCGTACAGTAAAACATCATATGATGCGTTGAAAAGTATTTGCCAACGGTTCTTTAAAAATTTAAAGAGTTCTTTTTTATGTGCAACCAAAAGATCTAAACACCGATATAAAGTATCATCTGCAGCGATTGCTTCATCTTCATTAAGTAAATCTGCCAGAGCACTGTTTTTAAACCAATGCCGATGCAAACGCCATTCACTGCCCGGATCTAACCAGCGATAGCAAACTAATGTTTTAAGAACATTTAACCATTTTGTTCCTTTACGACTATCCGGTAATTGCTTATTCCAGAACTTGTCTAATTCTAATAAATTCCATAATTCTAACATTAACCAGCATCCACCCCACTGACGTGGCCGGTGTAATTGCATTTGATTAATCCGAACTTGAACAGGATTAATAATATCTATCGGTGGAGTTTTATCATCAGGAAATAATGATAACTGACGAAATTTTTTAACTGATCCATCAAAAACTTTTAATGCCGAACACCATGATGCTCGCTGTGAATCATTGATTTCTCCAAGATAGAGCACCTGTCTTTTTGAGACTCCTTGCCGAGTTCTCACGCTTTCAACAATACTCCAGTAACGATGGTCTTTACCATCTTTAAATCGGTTTTTGCATTTTAAATACATACTTATATTTTTACATAAAAATTTTCTTTCATCAATAGGGTAGGTCGGCCCCACAAGCGTTTGGAGCCTTTTTCAAAATAAAAACATCGTCGTATCAATGAGTTAGAAGGTTGGATAGATCAAAAAAACTTGATTTTTCATTCGAATAGCGGAAGATGAGCTAATTGTCGAAACTCTTTAAACGAATTTTTCATCGTGCAAGGTTAACTTAAGGCTTATGGTTAGTTTTTTCTAAGCGTTTTTTATGGTTTTTGATGTTGTCTTTAAATTTTCAGGTAATAGAGAAAACAAGGCATGCCCTTGTGATATAGCCCAAGTCAGTTGTTCCCTAATTGAGAGCCTCATGAATTGTATATAATGGCCTTTTCGTATTTTGTCTATTTTTCCCATGTTTAATCGCCTTGTGTAAATTATGCTATAGAGTAATCATGCGGGTAATATATTATTGTAATGCATGATGTCAAGAACTATGCATAACCTATTAAATTTGCTTTTATTTTTTTCTTTTGCTATACTTATAATTGAATTAGACACGAAGTTATTTAATGCTGATCCGATATATAATTTTTAAAAAGGCAGAAAAATGAGTATATTATTAAAAGAAAACATGATCAGGAAAACAACGGATTTCTTTTTAAAAAGGCCGGAAGTTAAATTTGCTTATTTGTTTGGATCTGTCGCTCTTGGAAAGGGCAATCAATTGAGTGATGTGGATCTTGCGGTATTTATTGACGGTGATTATTTGAAAGAAAATAAATTTACTTATGGATATAAAGCAGAGCTTATAACAGAGCTTATTAAAGTTCTAAGAACAAATAACGTGGATTTAGTTATTTTAAACACCGTCCCGGTTTTGCTTAAGCATAAGGTTTTGGTAGGAGGCAAATTGCTTGTTTGCCGTGACGAT
>JAKLQT010000134.1 GCA_022013205.1 Candidatus Omnitrophota bacterium
CCACCACTAATATGAATCAGGAACCGCAGCAAAGGAATAATATGATTGCTTCCCAACACCTTATTTTTACTGTCTGAAGTTAATATTATACCTTTTTTATAATGCTGAATCTGCTTAATATCAACAGTGCGAAACTGTTTTGTCCATTTAACCTCAATGGGGTAAAAACTAAAGAAATAGGGGACATAAAAGTATAAAAGTTTACTATTGATGGACGTCAACTATTACTTCCCTTTTGCCTTCCAAGCTTAACCGCTTCCCTAACTATTTCCAAATTACTTATTAGCATGACACCAGAATACAAGCATATTACCTGATGGCTGTTCTACTAAGTCACAAGGCCACACGTCACCAAGTCACCGGTCGCAATTTTAAGAAACCTTAAGCAACCTCAAGGAACATTAAGAAACCTAAAACATAAGCTCATATTAGCCTTTATCAACTCCATTTGCAAGAGATTGACTATACCATATGTTCTTGATTTATGCAAGCTTGTAACACTAATATTCGCAAAGAGTTATGGTTGTTGCAAGCTACAGGCTGCAGGCCGTAAGGTCACAGAAACACAAGCTGTCTCTAATCTTACTCTTGACTTTATATTTTTATCCATATATACTTTAAACAGAGGTGAAACATAATGGGAAAAACTATAAAAGCACTAATCTATAACGATGGTGAATATTATTGTGCTAAGTGCCTGGAAATTGATGTCTTTACACAGGGTAAAACCATAGATGAAACTATCAAAAACCTTAAGGAAGCTCTATCTGCCCATTTAGATGGAGTAGATCCTGCCGAGTATGGACTTATCAAAGAACCAGGGCTATTAATCATGATGGAGTCTGATATTTCTTTCGCTCATGCCTAAACTTCCAGTCATATCATACAAAGAACTTATAAAATTACTAAAACACCTTGGATACAAAATTGACCATCAACGTGGAAGCCATATCCGCCTTAAAAAACAGTTGCCTTCTGGATACCACTCCATAACTGTTCCCGCGCATAAGGAAATTGCCAAAGGAACACTCTGCGATATCATTGATAGAGTCAGTCATTATGCTAATCTTTCCAAAGAACAATTAATTGAAAAATTAAAAAACATATCATAGCTTGGAAAAAAGTTTTCTTATCCGACATCGAGATCCGAGAAGGGGCAAAACGGGTCACTCTCTAATTGACTACATGTTCCCTTTAAATTGGATTCCTGACTCCTTACTTAAAACTAAAAACTGCTGCAACGCCAAAACTCGTCTTAGGTTGTCGGTTGCGATGCCCGTTTCGTCTTACGGTTACGGTTTACGGCAAAAAACAAGCAGTCTTGATCTATAAACGTTTTTCGTCCCCCGGTTGCGCCCAAACGACTGCGCTCAGGGTGTCCTAAATAAAATCAAAGGACGATGCCCCTAGACCACTCCTCCAAACCCGCATTGGAATTCATTCATTAACGCAATCTAACGCATGTTTAAGATAGGCAAATGATTCTTTTTTCATAATACCTGTGTCGTCACCATCTGCTGTTACCCTTTGCGGCAAGTTATAAATTATGATTTGCCAGTTCCCAGGGATATATAAACTCAACCTGTTTTTCTTTCCGTTTTTCAATTTCTAACGCGATACAAATTCCGCTTTTTATTTTATATCTTTCTAAAAAATACCTCATGGCTGTGAAATTAAAACTGCTTTGCACGTTTTTTACCTCTAAAGGAATTATTTTTCTGCCTTTGCGGACGATAAAGTCAATCTCTTTTTTATCTTGTGTGCGCCAGTGAAAAAGCTCTTTGAGAGTTCCGTCTTTTACCAATTCACTTAAAATTGATGTTTCAAACATGTTGCCGATAATAGTCCTGGGTAGGCTCTTAAGCCAGAGCAAATGGGCTATCCCTGTGTCATAGAAAAATATCTTCGGTGTTTTAAAGAGTTCAGAGCGTAAATTAGTGCTAAAGGGAGAAAGCATTTTGATAATATAAGTATTTTCCATAAGAAATAAATAGTGTTCCACAGTTGGCCGGGCTAATCTGGTAGTATTGGCTAATTCTACTATATTTAGCAGGTTCCCGCTTTGCGCGGCCAGTATTTCCAATAATTTATTAAATTTCATAATATCTTTTATGTTTGCCAGATCCCGTATGTCCTTGCGAATATAGGTATCTATTATCTGCTGAAGATATAGTTCTTTATTAGCAATAACCAGTTCCAATACTATGCGAGGATACCCGCCATAGCAAACATATTCTTTGTATAGCTTCTTTAACTCTTCCGTAGTAGCTTTGGATATTTGCTTCCGGTTTAAATCTATATCGCATTTCTTAAAATACAGGAATTCGGCAAAATTCAAAGGGAATATTTCAAAATTAATGGTCCTACCTACTAAGGATTCCTTAAACTTGCTCTTTATTTCAAAACTACTGGAACCGGAGACAAAAAGCTTGATCATGCCGGAATAATGATCACGCATTAATTTCAGAAAATTACTAGGGTTTTTCAAATACTGAACTTCATCAATAAAAAGATATAACCTTGCCTTCTTGAGATAACCATGTTCAGTAAGATATTTCAGAAAATCATCTATACCGGAATTAATAATCTGGACAAAGCGCAAATCTTCCAAGTCAATATAAACAACGTTTTTTTTCTGCTGCTTGAGCTCGTGCTGTAAATATTTAAGAATAGAAGTTTTACCAACCTGACGAGCTCCGTGTAAGACTAGGATATCAGGAGTATTGATACGTTTTTTTATCGCCGGAATTATTGCTCTTTCTAAAAGCCTCATTTACGCTCCTCGTTAAAATAAGATTACATTTATAATATACATTATATTCAATATATTGTCAAGTCATATTAAGTGAAAAGTTAATAATAATGGCTAAATGCATACAGGAAAATTAGCTCATAGCCTAACTCGACTTAGGTTAGCGGTCGCGATGCCCGTTTCGTCTCACGGCTACGGCTAACGGCAAAAAACTAACAGGCTTGATCTATAAACGTCTTCCGGCTTCAGGCTGCGATGCACGCCTGTCCTCCCTTGTAGGGTATCGGTTTACGTCTCACGGTTACAACCGCTCCTCCAAACCCGCATTGGAATTCTGGACCCCCCAGGCTTCATAACCTTTTATCTAATAATTGATTCCGCTCTTTTTCTCTTATTTTCCAAATACTTAACGAAGCCGATCATTAAACACATCCCCGCAAGATCAAGCATTATATCCATTTTTTAGACGGTTCTGCCCGGAGCAAAAGATTGCAGGTATTCATCGGCGCAAGCTACGCTTATTCCAATAATAAGCGTATAAATATAAGGGTATATCCCGCTTATAAACTGCCGTAAAGCAAGCACAAGAAAAAAGGCCAGCCCAGCGTAAAGCGGGATATGCATGAAATTCTGCAAAATCTCTTTTATCAATGAATGCACGCCGCTTCCTGCCGGCCTTAGCGAGAGCAAAAATATGACGACAGTATATATTAAGGTTATTACCGTCCAACTTATCTTCGTATTTAGTTTTATCTCATTTACCTTTATTAATCGCCACAAGCTGCAGGCTGAAGGCCTCAGGCTGTAAGCTCCGGGGGTAATTGGTGCAAATGCCTTGTTGCATTAAACTTTCCTGTAAAATCTCTGAACGCGCGCTTTACCTGGTTTTCCTCAAGGCTCATTACTTCACATATTTTTTCAATTTTTACATTATTCTGCCAGGCGTAAAGCAGTAAGTCAAGTTTATCAAAAGGCATACGAAAATAAAATTCCTCGTCGCTAACAGGATCACTGAAAGTATCCGGACTTGGCGGCCTATCTATTATCTCCTGTATCACTCCTAAATGCCTTGCAAGCTGAAAAATCTGGGACTTATAAAGATGAGCAAGCGGTTCAATATCCACTCCCCCATCACCGTATTTAACAAAATCTCCTTCAAGCATTTCAGTCTTGTTTGTGGTACCGCAAACAAGCGCGTTCATTTTTTCGGCATAATAATAAATATGCATCATCCTGGTTCGATGTTTTGAATTTGTCGCGGCTACTATGCCGTTTAATTTTTCTTTGTTAAGCCTTGCTGTTTTAATATCACCTTTACCATTGGTTACCTTAAGCGTAAAGAAATTATACGCATCTTTTTTCAGCAAGTCCGCAGGTAAGGGTCAATACGCGAGGGTCAAGTCTCTACTTGACTACATGTTCCCTTTAAATCGGACTCCTGACTCTTTACTTAAAACTAAAAACTGCTACAAGC
>JAKLQT010000135.1 GCA_022013205.1 Candidatus Omnitrophota bacterium
GTGAGCATGCGATGGAAAAGCGCCTTTCAAAGCTATTTGATGAAATGAAAATATATAGTACCGTGATTAGGCGAGATTAATAGATAAGGATACTATTCTAACATGAAGATTTTACTTATAGCTCCCCGATGAATTACAAGTGACAGTATCAATTACCAGTATTTATTTCCTTTTGACTTGGTATATATTTCAGCTGTTTTAAAACAATCAGGGCATGAAGCCACCTGGCTTAATCATAATCATTTTGCCGAACCTATTGAAAATTTGTTAGATAAATTTCTTAGATAGGGGTATATCCAGGTATTGATAAAAAACTCTTAAAATATATTTGCGCATGTTTTGAAAATTTCTTTAGGAAACAAAATTTATCCGAGAGGTAAAGATGAATAAAATAAGCGTGGTAACCCCCTGTTATAACGAAGAAGAGAATGTGGAAGAATTATATATGAAAGTAAGAGCCATATTCCGCGAACTTAAAGGTTATAATTATGAACATATTTTTATTGACAATGCTTCTCAAGATAAGACTGTGCTGATCCTTAAGGGGCTAGCCCGGGAGGATAAGAACCTTAAAATAATCGTAAATATAAAGAATTTTGGACATATCCGTTCCCCATATTATGGGTTGCTTCAGGCTAAGGGGGACGCCGTGATTTTTATGGCCGCTGATTTTCAGGATCCGCCCGAATTAATCAAGGCTTTCCTGTCCAAATGGGAAGAGGGATATAAAATTGTCATAGGAGTCAAGAATAAAAGTGAAGAAAACCCTGTTATGTTTGGCATAAGAAGGTTATATTATTTCTTGATTAAGAAATTTTCAGATGGTGTAACCCAAATAGAGAATTTTACCGGGTTCGGGTTGTATGACCGGACTTTTATAGATATTTTAAAAAACCTTAACGAGCCGTATCCATATTTACGGGGGTTAGTGGCGGACTTTGGCATGGAACAGGCAGAGGTTAAGTTTGTGCAGCCTAAGAGAAAAAAAGGAGTGTCCCAGAATAATTTCTATACTTTATTTGATGTGGCTATGCTTGGCTTCGTAAGTTACTCCATGGTCCCCTTGAGAATTGCTACTTTTTTTGGCTTCTTTGCATCGGCGATTAGCTTCCTGATGGCTATAATATATTTTATATACAAGATTATTTTTTGGAGCAGGTTTCAGTTGGGAGTAGCGCCTATAATTATTGGTTTTTTCTTTTTGTTTTCTATCCAGTTATTTTTCATAGGTATTATAGGAGAATATGTAGGCGCTGTTTTTACTCAAGTTAAGGGAAGGCCTTTGGTAATAGAAAAAGAGCGGATAAATTTTAACTAAAAAAAATACTTGCAGATTGTTTTACAGGATAATTTAGTATGTTTATAGTGGATTACTGATGCAGGTAGTTCATAATGTGAGTAATTAAAATAAATCTCAGGATATCAGTGCGATGAATATTGGTAATTCTAATAACCGTATTAAACTATGTTTTTTGGAAAATAAAAGTAAGTTTTTAAAACTTTTTTTCCTGATACCCTTAGGGGTAACAATAACTGCTATTGCTTATTTTCTGCTTACCCAGATTTTTTACTACTTTCCAGGGGGGGTAGGTGGTAAAGAGGTATTCCTTACTCCACGGTATCTCCTTCAACAAAATGATTTACCTTCCGGTATATTCCAGCAATGGCGCCAATTAATATTGGTAATATTCACCGGGGTTGCTTTTATATTTACCGCCCTTAATTTGAGCAGAAATAAGAAAATCACCTTTGGGAAGTTTCTTTTTTTTATCTATATCTTGGCTATAAGTTTGGAATTTATGTTTGTATTGCTTACTCCGAATGGGTGGGGGCATCTGGCATTACAGGCTAAATCTATTAATAACGGGATTTGGCTGAGTTTACAGGTTATTAATGAGACTATTCATCTGCGTCATTTAGATTTTGTGGATACTATGCGCTATATTTATATAGATTTGGGAGGTAATACATGTGGATATACTCTTCCCGGTACTACCCATCCTCCCGGGATTTTTTTAGTGTCAATTGCAATTTTTACGTTGGCTACGCATATTTTTCGTTTTCTGCATAATCCAGCGTTGGCTTGGGCAATTACTATGACTTTAACGAATACACTTTTAATTGTTATAGTTTCTTTAATTGCCAGAGAAGCATTTTCAACACGGATTGCTAAATTGACGGCAATATCTCTTTTGACTGTGCCTTCGGTATTGATGCATTTTTGTGCTCTTCTTGACGCCATAGCATCTTTATTCACAGCAACCGGTATACTTATTATGCTTAACGCTCTGAAATATTTTCGCTTAGATACCTTCAGTAGGAACAGAACAAAATCGCTTTTAATGGGGATGTTTTCTGGATTATTTTTTATGCTTTGTATCCAAATGACTTACGGTCATATTGTTCCAATAAGCGCTTTAATCTTAACTTTTATTGTTTTGGTGGACAAAAAGGATTTTAAAAATCTATCCATGTTTATGTTGGGGATGAGTATGCTTGCACTTATGTATTTTAGTTTTGAATATTGGATAAGTAATGGAACTTCATTTTGGTTTAAGAGGGCATTTAGGCTGGCGAAGATTGTTGGTGATGGGCTTGCCTGGCGACCATATCCTTTATCTCAAGTGGCTAATTTTGTCATCCTTTCCGTGATGGGGGGGATTTTATTTCTTCCATGCATTATTTTTATGAGCGGATATACGTTTAGTTCCTTATGGAGATTGATTCGAGGACGATTATATATCTCCAACACCAGAGCTCTATGCCGGTTTTCCCTGAGTTTCTCTGTTATATTGATCTTATCGTATCTGATTTTTCAAAAAACTGTCCGACTGGAAGTTGAGAGGACATTGCATTGGTTTTTCGTTTTTATCTGGAGCATGTCAGGGATATTCTTAGTTGCGATTGATGTTTTCTGCCGAGAGATATTCCCTGGGATGTTCATTCGCAATAGAAACTGGGGTTTATTTATTTTTCTGTTGTTGCAGTTTGTAATTACTTTAACCTTAGCCATGGGAATTCAAGATTATTATTAATAAATGCCGCGAATTGTAATCACAAGTGCGACAGGAAAGAAAAAAGAAAGCTTCATAGATCTGAAAGAAACTGTTACTTTGTAAGTTGAGAAACAAGCAAAGAACAGGAGACCTATGAAGCAAAGAGATTATAACACTAACAAGAAGAGATATACACATTTAGTTGAAAGAGATCGTTACAAAATTGAAGTATTGTTAGAAGGCAAGAAAGATGCGGGAGAAATTGCGAAACTTTTGGGACGAGATCGGTCAACGATATATCGTGAGATAAAACGAGGAACAATCAGTCGGTTGCAAAGTGATCTAAGCGAGAAGGAAAAATATCGGGCAAATTATGCACAGGCAGATTATGATAAGCAAGGAAGGCGTAAAGAGCGGAGTTTAAAAATAGGGAAAGACAGTCGGTTGGAAGCGTACATCAGGATAAAATTGGTAGAAGAACGATTTTCGCCTGATGCGATTATCGGAGAGATAAAAGCCAAGGGAATGGAATTTAAAGGTATTATATGCACGAAAACGCTGTATAATTACATAGATGCGGGGATTTTTTCAGGGATCAGTAATAAGCATTTATGGGAAAAGAGGAAAAAGAAAAAGCGAAAATATAAGACAGTTGTCCGGGTGAACTCCAAGAATCGGCAATGTCGGAGCATCGAAGAACGGCCGAAGGAAATAAATAATCGTGTTGAGTATGGCCATTGGGAGGGCGATACTATTAAAGGGCCGCAAGGAGCGTTGGCAAGCTTGTTTACGTTGACGGAAAGAAAGACTAAAGAAGAGATTATCATTAAGGTCAAACAAGCTACGCAAGAGGCTATTAAGGCGGCCGTAGATGGTTTAGAAACGACGCACGGGGATAATTTTAAGGTAAAGTTCAAGTCGATAACATTTGATAATGGATCCGAGTTCTTGGATTGGAAATCTTTGGAAATAAGTTCGTTAAAACCCGCAGAGCAAAGGATGACAGTATACTTCGCGCATTCGTATAGTTCATGGGAGCGGGGTACAAATGAGAATCAAAACCGGATGATTCGACGCTTCGCTCCAAAGGGGACTGACATGGCGGATGTTAGTGAAAAAGATGTCCAAAAAATTCAGGATTGGATGAATAACTACCCCAGGAAAATTCTGGGATACAAGACGGCCAATCAAATGGCAAAGGAATGCTTACAGGGTAAACAGTTGGTCTTAAAGCTCAGATCTGGCGCACTATGAGTTACAACGCGCGATTATTAATTAATGTAAGGATAATGTATGGCTACTAGAAGAACAAATAAGGCTATTAAAGGCACAATGATGAGTTTTTTGCAATA
>JAKLQT010000136.1 GCA_022013205.1 Candidatus Omnitrophota bacterium
CAGCCATGGACGGCCATCGAGAATGCCTGTCCGCCAATCTTTATGGCGGAAGTAAATATAATTTCACCTGGCTGTTGCCTCGATTTATCTCTTAAATAACCTTTTCACCTTTTAAGGGGATTATACTTCTTTCTCTAAATACTTACTATTACTACCTCTATCTTCCCTTCTATAATTCTATTCAGGAGTTACCGAGTTTTTTTGTCGAGTTTTTCTGTTTTGTCTGCAACAAAAAGCAGTATTGCCTCATGTGTATTGGATATCGTGTATCGTTTTTAAAAACCTTACTCAATAGTGCTGCAGGACATGGCATCGTTCACGGTTTTATACGCAATACCGTAAAAGAGTTTTCAGTACTTTACTTTTAAAAGGCATAGCCCTTTTGCCGGGGCCGTGGGGCCGGCAAATTTTCTGTTCTTTTTGTCCAAAATCTTCTTCATCGCCCCCGGCTCCATCTTACCTCTGCCGATTTCTATCAAGGTACCAACTATATTTCTCACCATATTATACAAAAATCCATCCGCTTCTATATCTATAAAAATCAGATTTCCCCTTTTCTTTACAGAAATAGAATAAATCGTGCGCAGGGAACTTCTCTCTTTTTTGTCAGCAGCCTGAAAAGATTTAAAATCATGCCTGCCTTTAAGCGCCATCGCCTGCTTTTGCATCAGCTTGACATCAAGCGGCCTGTAAACATGAAATGCTGTTTCTCTTAAAAAGGCAGAACCGTTAACATTGTTCAATATCACATATCTGTAAACCTTTGACTTAGCATTATAGCGGCAATGAAAATCACTTTTGACATACTTTATTGACTTTACTCTTATATCCTGGGAGAGCAAAGAATTAATCGCGGTTTTCAGTTTTTCAAGAGGAATATCCGAGACAACTTTGAAATTTGCGCATTGGGCCTTTGCGTGCACACCTGCATCGGTTCGCCCGGACGCGGTAAGATTAATATGCTGCTGCAGGATTTGTTCTAATACATTCTCTATAGTTTGCTGTATTGTCGCAGTGTTTCGGCCTTTTGCCGCGGCCTTTTTACTCTGAGTTTGCCAGCCGGAGTACCTGGTGCCGACATATTCTACTTTGAGAAAAATATTTTCATATTTCGGCATATATTTCATTTTCCAATGAGATATTCTGCTATCTGCACGGCATTAGTAGCCGCGCCCTTTCTCAGGTTATCACTTACAATCCACAGCCATAGTCCGTTTTTGACAAACGGATCTTTTCGTATTCTTCCAACAAACACCTCGTCATGACTGCTGCTTGAACCCGGCATGGGATATTTCTCTTTTGACGGGTCATCAATAACAACTAAGCCTTTTGTTTTTTGCAGCAGTTTTTTAACAGCCGCGGGGGTTATTGTTTTTTTCGTTTCAATATAGACTGATTCAGAATGTGAATTAAGCACAGGAACACGCACGCAAGTCGCGGACACTTTAATCTTTTTGTCCTTAAAAATTTTATGCGTTTCATGCACCATCTTCCATTCTTCAGTTGTATAATCATGCTCCCCAAACCCGCCGATCTGCGCCAGGACATTAAAAGCGATCTGGTTTGAAAAAGCCTGATCCTTAGTTGCCTTACATTGCATCGGATTGTCTGCCGCCATCATTACGTTGGTGGTTTTATGCATATAGCCGGTTTCTTCCCATAATTGTTTTAAGGCGCTTCTTCCAGCACCGCTTGCTGCCTGGTAAGTACTGGCAATTATTCTTTTAATTCCCGCTTTTCTGTAAATAGGCGCAAGAGCCGCTACCATCTGAATGGTCGAACAGTTTGGGTTGGCAATTATTCCTTTATTATTTACGGCATCTTTACCGTTTACTTCCGGCACAATTAAGGGTACATCTTTTTTCATTCTAAAGTCAGCACCGTTATCAATAACTATCGCGCCGCGCTTTACCGCTTCAGGAGCAAAAGTTACTGCCGCTCCCTTTTCGCCTTCAGTTCCGGCAAAAAGAGCAAAGTCCATATCAGCGAAGGAATCGGGTGATATTTTTTCTACGTCATATACGCGGTTATCCACTTTTATTTTTCTGGCACTGCGCGCCAGAACGCGCAATGTTCCCAAAGGAAATTTATGTTCTTTTAAAACTCTAAGCATCTGTACTCCAACAGCACCTACACCAACAACTGCCACATTATATTTCTTCTTCTTTTTCATTAACTTCAATTCTCCGTATAATGAATTAAAATACGTTTATACTTTAAAAACCATTACTTAAGATGGTCAATGACAAGATCACCGATCTCAGCAGTAGAATAACCCATTTTCCCCGCGCCCAGGCTCTTTAATTTAGTTTTAACAATGCTAATCACCGCCGCTTCAACTGCCTGAGCCGCTTTTTCTTCTTTGATATTCTCAAGCAGCATTGAAAGCGCGCAAATCGCCGCCAGCGGATTAATCACATTCTTTCGGGTGTATTTCGGCGCTGAACCTCCAATGGGCTCAAACATGGAAACACCTTCAGGATTTATATTGCCGCCCGCGGCAATACCCATCCCGCCCTGAACCATGGCACCCAGGTCAGTAATAATATCGCCGAACATGTTATCCGTGACAATAACATCAAACCATTCCGGATTTTTCACAAACCACATCGTTGTGGCATCTACATGAGCATAGTCAGTTGTAATATCCGTGTACTCTTTTGCCACCTCATCAAAAACCCTCTGCCACAGATCAAAGGCATAAGTCAAGACATTGGTTTTACCGCAAAGTGTGAGATTTTTTCTCTTATTGCGCTTTCTTGTGTATTCAAAGGCATACCTTACGCAGCGCTCAACACCTTTTCTGGTATTGTATGACGTTTGGATAGCAACCTCATCCAGCGTACCTTTATTGCGGAATTCCCCCATTCCTTTATATAAGCCTTCTGAATTTTCTCTTACAACCACAAAGTCGACATCTTCCTCGTTTTTATCCTTTAAAGGACAAAACTCTTTATTGTAGAGAGTTACCGGGCGCAGATTTATGTATTGGTCAAGAGCAAATCTGGTTTTTAAAAGGATACCTTCTTCTAGGATTCCCGGCTTTACATCAGGATGGCCGATCGCCCCAAGATAAATAGCATCAAAAGTTTTAAGCTCCTCTATCTCAGCATCGTTTATCGTTTCCTTTGTCTTAAGATAGCGCTCCCCGCCGCAATTAAAAGTTTTTGTTTTATACTCAAAGTTATACATCTTACTTACAGCCTCTAAAACCTTTAATCCTTCCGCGACAACCTCAGGGCCTGTCCCGTCCCCTGGTATTATAGCTATATTATGCATCTAAAAATTTTCCTTTCTTTTATCTGCTACTTATTTTAATTTTTAGGGAATATGTAAATAATAAAATCTTTATTCAAGCTTAAAAACGGTATACTGTAAATAAGCTCATTACCGGGCATCAGAAATATTTTTGAATCCGTAATCGGTATGAACTTCCTTTCCGCCAAAGCCAGATAATCAGTCAATCTGCCGCCTGAGGGCAAATGAAGCTTCCCCTCCACGCGGCTGTTTTGCGTAAAAATTATAACTTCTATTTCAGCCTGCTCAACTTTCATCTTTTTGTCAATCCTTTCTTTCTAATCCAATTCAACAGCCCTCCGGAATTCACTATCTCCTGCATGAAATCGGCAAATTTCTCGGTAGAATAAGTTCTTTTCTGTGTCAGGTCATTAATAATGCCCTCATGAGCATTTATTTCAATCAGATTCTTTTCATTGATAAGCTTAGGGGCATCCTGGCTGATAAGTATCGGCAGCCCGATATTAATCGCGTTGCGGTAGAAAATACGCGCAAAACTTTCCGCGATAACGCAGGAAATTCCGCATCCTTTTATCGCGATCGGAGCGTGTTCTCTCGATGATCCGCAGCCGAAATTCTTCCCGGCAACTATAATATCCCCCCTGCTTATTTTTTTCGGAAATTCTTTATCTATATCCTCCATACAGTGGCTTCCCAGTTCCTTCGCCTCAAAGGTATTCAAATATCTCGCGGCAATAATTTCATCTGTATTGATATTATCGCCGAATTTCCAAGCCTTTCCTTTAATTTTCATTAACTTGATCCTTTTCTTTAGTAATTAAATTTGTTTTAAATTATCGTTTAAAACTATACCGCATCAGGATGGCTTATATATCCTTTTATCGCGCTCGCGGCAGCAACCGCCGGAGAACTTAACACTACTTCACTGTTTTTATGCCCCATTCTCCCCACAAAATTTCTGTTGGTTGTGGCAACCGCGCGCTCACCCTCAGCCAGGATGCCCATATGTCCGCCAAGACAAGGCCCGCAGGTAGGAGTAGAAACAACCGCCTCGGCATTAACAAATATCTCAAGCAGTCCTTCTTTCATCGCCTGAAGATAAATCGCCTGTGTAGCCGGGAAAACAATGCACCTTACTTTAGGATGTACTTTTTTACCCTTTAGTATTTTAGCCGCGATCCTAAGATCAGATATCCTGCCGTTGGTGCAGGAACCGATCACAACCTGATCAACCCGCATTTTTTTAACCTTACCGACTGCTTTAGTATTGCTCGGCAAGTGCGGCAATGCTACCTGCGGCTCAATATCAGAGACATTGATCTCAACAACAGCCTCATATTCAGCATCCGCGTCACTGTAAAAACTCTTCCAGCGTTTCATATCCTGAATAAGCTGTTTCTCACCTGATTTACCCTTATAGCGCTTCGCGTTAACCGTTTTCAAATATTCAAATGTTTTCTCATCCGCAGCAATTATCCCGGACTTTCCGCCTGCCTCAATAGCCATATTAGCCATAGTAAGGCGCTCATCCATACTCAGTGAATTTATAACAGAACCGGTGAACTCCATTGCCTTATAAAGAGCACCGTCAACTCCGATCTTTCCAATGGTGTATAAAATAAGGTCTTTGCCGCAAACCCATTTTTTAAACTTCCCTTTATAAACAAATTTGATTGTTTTAGGCACCTTAAACCAAGAGAATCCAGTAGCCCAGGCAGCAGCCAGGTCCGTAGACCCTACCCCTGTGGAAAAAGCCCCTAAAGCTCCATAAGTACAGGTATGTGAATCAGCACCGATAATAAGCGAACCTGGTTCGATTATCCCCAGTTCCGGCAGAAGCGCATGCTCAATGCCCATCCTGCCCACCTCATAATAATGCACAATATTCTGCTCGCCGGCAAATTCACGCAGCACCTTTGCCTGCTCAGCGCTTTTAATATCCTTAGCCGGAGTAAAATGATCCGGAACCAGCACGACCTTTTTTCTGTCAAAGACTTTTCCTGCTCCGATTTTTTTAAACTGATCAATAGCAATAGGCGCTGTAATATCATTGCCTAAAGCCAGATCAACCTTAGCGTAAACAAATTCATCGGCCTTAACTTTTTTACCCTTTACATGGGCACTGAAGATCTTTTCTGTAATCGAATATCCCATTATCCCTCCCTGCAGACAAACATAGTCAAAATATCTTTTTTCGTTAATTCATTGATCTTCACTCTGTGCTCTCTGTGGACTCTGTGGTAAATTCTCTAATCATCGCGATTTCATTGCAATCAGGAAACAGTACACAGGAGGTGCAGTCACTCCAAATCTTATGAGGAAGCAATGATTTCTCAATTTCGTAAAAACCAAACTTTCTAAAAAAATCGGGTTTTCCCGTAAGTAAAAACAATTTCTTTATTTTTAATTCACGGGCCTCTTTTAAACAGGCCACAATAAGTTCTCTACCGATACCATTACCACGGCTGCCGGATTTTACAACCAGAGATCTGATCTCAGCCAAATCTTCCCAGGCAATATGCAAAGCACAGCATCCTATGATTTTTTTATTTTTAGAGAAAACAAAGAAATCCCTAATATGCTCATAAATATCATTTATGGAACGCGGCAGTACCTCCTGCGCTTTCCCGCTTTCATTAATTAAAGACTGTATCGCCTTTGCATCAAGAATATTTGTTTTTCTTATCGGCATTTCAGCAGCCCCTTTGTTAAGCACGGAAATCGTAAAACCCCGCGGCGAATAATATTAATCCTTATCCGCGTTCAAACGCGAAATCAGGGTTAAATAACGATTTCCATCGCCCGGTACGGACAAATCGAGACACATAAGCCGCACGCAATGCATTTATCTTTATCAAAGGTTATTTTCATTAGCTGCCTGTCAATAACAAAAGCATTGGTCGGACAAACCGTTACACATTCCGTGCAATGAATACATTTTTTCTCATCCCACTTTATATCTTCGATAAGCGGCTCTATAGCTACGCCTATTTTCTTAAGATAATCAATCCCCGCTCCAAGCTTATCATCATCGCCTTCAATTTCTACGACCATTACACCCTCTTCTTTAGGAGTAATTTTCACTCTAAGCAGATTTACTATAAGGTCATAATCTTTTATTAAATGATACGTGATAGGTTTATCCAGCAATTCATGGGGAAATGTCAGAACTACTCTTTTTTTTTCCATTTCTACCTCACATTATTAATTTCGAAATCAGGCACCCTTGCCTGTTCAGCTTAACAAAGCAATTATTGCCTGTCTAATCAACATAACCGCGTACGCGCAAAGGAGCATATTAAATACCCTGGATATGATTTTTACACCGTTGGGCTCAAGCAGCCCGATCACCTTTGAACTATTGATCAAAAAATAGAGCACAACAATTAAATTTATAAGCAGGGTTAGCACGGTCATTATAAAACCGTTCAGGCTCATTAAGGCCAGCAGCATTACCAAAAACTCTGAGGTAATTATCAATTGCGCGGCAGCAGGAAATAGCGTCGAGCTTTTCGAAGCAAAAACTTCCTCTTCCCTCCTCAAAAGCGCGCAAATCGAAAAAACAAGCAGCAATATCCCCGCGGCAATCTGCAAATCTACGGATCTAATAGCTGTTAAGGCAAAGATAAGCCCGCAAAAGAACATAAAACCGATACAAATAAAAAAGGTAAAATAAACAGAATTAAGCAGAGTTTTTCTTACCTGCTTGGGCTGTAATTTGGCAGATACTGATAAAAAAGCGCTCAAATGCCCTGAAATATTAATCGCGAGAAATAAAGCACAAAAATTTGCTATGAATTTTCCGATAATAGCCATGTTTTTCACATCCCCTTTTTTGATTCATCTTTTTTTTCAATTACCGATTCAACCGCATCAAGCAAATCCACTGCTACAAAATCAGGCCTGAATTTAAAATTAGCCACGTCCTGTTCTGTTTTAGTCTGGCCGCTTAGAACAAGGATCGTCTTGCAGCCAAGGTTCAAACCTGTCTCAATATCCCTTTGACTGTCTCCAATATAAAAAGTTTCCTTTAAATCCACGGACTTGCCTAAAAGCGCCTGTTTAAAAAGCCCGGTTTTGGGTTTTCGACATGAGCAATTATCCTCATCACGATGATTACAGTAATGTACGGCATGAATAGAAGCGCTGTTTCGTCTGATCCTTTCAAGCATTTTTTCCGTCATTTCCGCCAGGCTTGCCTCGGTATAAAGCCCCTTAGCGATACCGGCCTGGTTTGAGATTATTATAATTTTATATCCAAGTTCTGTAAGCCTGCGCAAAGCGGTAAAAACATTGGGCAGAAAATCAAATTCCGTCCATGAACGAACATAATCACTTCTGTCCCTATTAATCACACCGTCTCTATCTAAAAAAATAACTTTTTCCATATTGATTTATTTTATCTCCTTTATCTTGAAAAAAATATTATATATCAATAGTCTATGCATGTCAAACAATCGCCCCAAAAAGCAGTATTATGTCGTGCGTATTGCGTATCACGTTTGAAATTTAAAACAATCAACGGTTAATCAGCCTCTCAGAGTATGAACAGCGGCTTTAATCCGGCTTCTTACGCAGAATATCAACAAAATAGCATAATATAACATCACCTGCCAAAGAGCGATACGCGAAAGCATTATATAAGCCCAGGGAATAGCGATAAGTATAGAATTAATCTTATACATTATAACCACAAAAAATTCGCAGTTTAAAGCCAAAATCGGAGCAAGCGCGGGAATAAGCATCCCGAGAAAAATAAACAATAGAGCACTTAAAATGATTAGAAAAAGCAACGGAATAATAATTAAATTTGCCAATACAGATACAGGAGTGAAAATATTAAATAACGGGGTCACCTCAACTTGCAAACTTGATTCCAAGAGTCGATATTTCTTTAAAAATTTCTTGTCCTTATCTGCCTTCTGCCTTATCCTCCTGCAATATTCGCTTATACTACGCTCATTCCCTATCCCATACCTTTGAGCTATTTGACGGCAATCTACTCCTGTCTTTTCTCGAATCAGTCTTATTGACACCTTCCTCGCTTCATTTTCCCTGCCTCTTACAGCCTTTCTTAAATCTTTATTATCTAACTTATATTCACTTGCATACTAATCTCTCTATCTGCTCCATCTTTTTTCCCAGCTTTATCCTTCGATGCTCAGGAATTTCTTTATCATAATATCTCTTACTATGAATATATTTTTCGGAAATATCATCCTTATAATCATTA
>JAKLQT010000137.1 GCA_022013205.1 Candidatus Omnitrophota bacterium
ACATCCAGGCAAAAGTTATTTTCTTCGCATAAGCGGATAAAGCGCATCTTACTGTTAACAAGGCTGGCCGCGCGTTCATATTCGCTGAAAGACGGCACAGGAATATTTACAGTTTTCGGCCTTAACAAGCGCAGCACATCAAACAAAAGCTCAACCGATCCATTGCCGGCAAGCACGTTTTCTTCTTTAATATCCCAGGCCCGGGCAATCGCCTCTGTCAGGTTAGCGGTGCGGGGATCGGGATAATGTTCGACTATTTTCATATTGCGGCAGAGCAATGCTCTTGTTTTTTCAGGCAGGCCGAGGGGATTAATATTCGCGCTCAAATCAAGCACTTTTTTCCCGCTCTCAGAGATTAAGCCGTAAATATTTCCGCCATGTTCAAATTTTGCCATACATACACCAAAATAATCCCTATTGTTATTGCCAGCAAAGAAACAAGGAAGCTGATTATCAAAGCGTCCTGAATTATCTGTGCCTGCAATTGCTCTTTAGCGTCACCGATGACTGGGCGTTCATGATATTTAGCGCTGTAAAAGCATGCCCCGCCTAATTGCACCCCTAATGCTCCGGCCATTGCCGCTTCCGCTACGGCGCTATTAGGAGAAGAATGTTTTCTTGAATCGCGGCGCATAATCCGCCAGGCGTTAACATGATCATTGCCGGATAAAAGCGCCGCGATTACAATAAGCACGCCGGTGATCCGTGCGGGAATAAAATTCATCACATCATCCAGCTTTGCCGCCGCCCGGCCGAAATAAAAGTACCTCTCATTTTTGTGTCCAACCATTGAATCAAGTGTATTGGCCGCCTTATAAGCCACAGCCAGCACCGGCCCTCCTAAAAACAGGTAAAACAACGGGGCGATGATCCCGTCCGTTGTATTTTCCGCTATACTTTCTGTGGCGGCCCGGACAATCTGTTCTTTTGATAAATTATTTGTATCCCGTCCGACAATTAGAGAAAGTTTTTTTCGTGCTTTTTTAATATCACTGGTTTCAAGACAATACAACACTTCATATCCATGCTTACACAAATCCCGTACTGATAGGGTAGTATAAGCGATAAATACCCAGGCAAATTCCCCCCAAAACACGCCTAAATACACGGCTGCGTTAAGAGTAGCCTGCGCGCATAACCCGCTAATGCCCACCACAAGAACAACTAATATTACGCCGGTGAAGCCTTCATTTCCTTTTTTTATCAGCAGGCGCAATTTATGCTCAAGCACGCTAATCAACCTGCCGATTAACTTGACCGGGTGAGGAAACCAGCGCGGATCTCCCATTAATAAATCCGCTAAGTAGGAATAGAATATTAAATCCTGCGCGATCATCGTAGTTTATCACTCTTTATTAGAGACACCCGCATTTTCAAAAGTAGCCATCTCATTCATAATTTTGACACCCGCTTCTACCAAACTCATTGCCAAAGCCGCACCGGTTCCCTCTCCTAAGCGCAAGTCCAGATTTAAAAGCGGCCTTAAATTCATATATTTAAGCATGATCTTATGCCCTTTTTCAACTGATGAATGCGCGGATATCATATACTGGGCTGTTTTTGGTTCCAATTTATACGCGATCAAAGCAGCGGCAGTTGATATAAACCCATCCACAACAACAGGCACTTTCCGGCTAGCCGCAGCTAAGATTACCCCGGCTAAGCCTCCGATTTCAAACCCTCCGACTTTTGACAAGACATCAATCGCGTCATCTTTATCCGGCTTATGCAGCAACAGCGCTTTTTCAATAATTTTTATTTTGTGTTTTAACGCTTTATCATTTATGCCGGTTCCTCTTCCTGTAATATCCCTGACCTTTGCTCCTGTAATCGCCGCGGCTATCGCACTTGCCGGGGTAGTATTGGCAATACCCATTTCTCCTATGCCGGCAATATCAATACCTTTTTCCTCACCCGGAGCAGATCTGCCTTTAGCGGAAAATTCTTCCTCGAAGATCTCTATTCCCGCCGCTATCGAAAGCTGCGCCTGTTTTTTTGTCATTGCTTTTGTTTTTGCGAAATTTTTTGTCCCGAATCCGATCTTTTTGATTTTTAAATTTTTACTTTCTGTTTTTAACGTTTCCTTCACTCCTAAATCCGCCACAACCACCCGGGCTTTGACATGGCGTGCCAGCACATTTATTCCCGCTCCTCCGGAGATAAAATTATAGACCATCTGCGCTGTAACTTCCTGAGGAAAAGCGCTCACTCCTTCTTCGGCAATCCCGTGATCAGAGGCAAAAGTAAAAATAACCTTATTTTTTAGTTTAATATCAAACGTTCTTTTTATCCCGGTTAACTGCTTTGCCAACTCCTCAAGCCTACCCAGGCTCCCTTGCGGTTTAGTCAAGAAGTCCAGTTTTTTTTGCGCTTTTTCCATCATCCCGCGATCCAGATCCTCAATAGCCTTAATTACTTCTTTAATTTTTCGCATTATTATATGCCCTCCATAGATTATATTCTAAAGACTTCTGCACAGCTTAGATTTTACTGGGAAATATTTTTCCAAATTTAAGTTATAGATGCGACAGGATGTCTGTCGAGAATGCCTGTGCCCCGAAACATACAGTTTATTGTGTAGGGGTAAGCCAAAATAGATTCTCTTTAGCTGTTTAAAACACAATGCGATATCTTATCTTTTAAACATAATCCCCTCATTCACTCACCAATTACCAACTTTTTATTAATAAAGCTGTTTTGCGCAGCCTCCTTTCATTATCATCCTTTTAACTTTTGTGCTAAGCCCGCAGTCACAAGATAAACCTCATCGCTTATTCCCGCCAGTCTTTGATGGGTAAGCCCGGCAATATCCCTGAATTGCCTGGCAAGTTTATTCTCCGGCACGATTCCCCATCCCACCTCATTAGAAACAATAATGACCTCAGCTTTTGCTTGCCGCAAGGCCAAAAGCAATTCCTCGATTTTTTCATTTATCAATTCTTCTTCATTTAATTTCAGCATAATATTGGTTATCCAAAGCGTAAGGCAGTCAAAGATCACAAGTTCGTCAGCTTCAGCCTTCTTAATAACATCCGCGGCATTAACCGGTTCTTCAATTGTTTTCCAATCCCCGGGGCGTGCCTGTTTATGCTTTGCCACTCTTTGCTTCATCTCCTCGTCTAAAGGGGCACATGAGGCTAAAAACACAATTTTTTTTAAGGATTTTTTTGCCCAATCAACCGCTAATTTACTTTTACCGCTGCGCGCCGCGCCTGTAATAAAAATCACTTTTCCCATCTCCCTCTCCTTGGACTGCTAACTCTCAAGCCACCAAGACACAAAGACACAAAGATTATGAAGCTCACCCGGGCTAAAGCCCGGGGTTTCAGAGCGGAATCCCGCAGATTTACTTTCATCCCCGGCTTGCCTGTCCCGCTGCATTTAAAGCGGGAAAAGCCGAGATTTTCAAAGCATGCGGGATAAAATATTCACCACAGAGCTCAATAGAGTTCACACCTGCCTGGCGGCAAGACAGGGAGAAAAACTAAAGCATAAATCGTTCTATTTCGATAATAGTACTATGTTATTTTTTGACTTCCTTCGTAACTTTCAAGCATACAACCAACTATTTTACAATAAGATATGATAATTTTATGTGTGGCTCAAAAATCTGTGTTTATCCATTTTCAACAAAGTCCTATCGCTAATTCATTGATCTTCACTCTGTGTCCTCTGTGCACTCTGTGGTGAATTCCTTCATGTTTTTAACCAATTTCTCGGCGCGTTTATAAATCTTTTAACACTACCCTTTCTCCAAATCACGCCTCATGGTTAAATTTAATCCTATGAATGCTTAAATGATCCACCGGGATACCCCAAAAATCTTCTTTTTTTACCTTATTAATGCCAATCAGCATAATTCTTATCGGCCCGGCATGAGAAACAATGCCAATTTTTTTATGCTTAAATTTTTTCAAAACAAATTCCAAAAAACACATACATCGAACCTGTAAATCAAGAAGGCTTTCCCCTTGCGGCGGACGCAGATTAAAAGGATCGCTTATCCATTTACTATAAGCAGCCCCATATCTTTCCATGATTTCTTTATATTTCAGGCCTTCCCATTTGCCAAAATTTAATTCCTTTAACCGCGGTTCAAGAATAACTTTTTTCCTGGAGAATAAAATATCCGCTGTCTGCTTAGTCCTTTTCAAAGGGCTGCAAAAAAGCACATCTAAGTTCAACCCTCTGGCCTTATTTTTATAGAATTGAGCCTGTTCTATCCCGGTATTGTTTAAAGGAACATCACTAAAACCGCAATAGCGTTTTTGCCTGTTATACTCTGTTTGCGCGTGACGAATTAAAAATAATTCTGTAATCATATCTGTTTATAAAATTAATAATACAAAAAACAATATTAACCATTCGGAAATTTCATTCGCTGCCCCGACCGTATCGCCGCTCATACCTTCAATTCTTTTTTGTACATATTGCTTATATATATAAACGCAAAGCAGACTCAGAAGAAAAATCATCGCCCCTTTTAACCGCCAGGAGAATACAAACAACCCAAATATAAGCACCCCGTTTAGAAGTATCACTTTAGGATTAGCGTTTTCTATGAACAATTTTGCCTTTCCTTCTTTTCGCGCGTACGCGGTATTACAGCAGGCAAAGCTCATAACCCAGCGTGAAAATACCGGTAAACAAAATAGAACTTTAAAAACATGCGTTTGGCTTATTCCGGATATAAAAACAATTTTAGAAATAAGCAGCCAGACTATTGCCGCTGCACCCATAACCCCGATCCGGCTTTCCCTCATAATCCGCAAGGCTTTTTCCTTTGAATGAAAACCGTATAATCCGTCACAGGTATCGGCAAAGGCATCTATATGCAATGCTCCGCTTAGCAGAATATTAAAGCCGACAAGTAAAACCGTCCTTGCTAAAACAGGAAGCCCCCCAAGCATCAACCAAAAAGCAGTAAGCAGGCTTCCGATAATCATGCCGATAAGCGGAAAAAAATATAATGCCTTTTTAAAATCTTCACTCTCAAACTGAAGGCTATGTTTTATGGGAAAAATCGTTAAAAACTGCAGCGCGAGAAAAAATGATCTCATTTTCTGCTCCTAAGTGAAGCTCTATGGGTTTACACCCATAGCATCTTCACGTTTCACCTTCGGCGTAACATCCGCCTAACAAACTGGCGGATAATCAAAGGCAAGCATCTATGGGCTCACGCCCAAAGAATTTTGCAGCAATGATTAAATCTTGTCTTTTACCCTTCAACTACCTCAGGGGTTATGTTATGCTGAATGTTACCCTGCTGTCCTATCCGCCTCAAAACGCACTTCCTGTGCTCCTTGGCGGATTATTTCATCCTGAAATAAAAAATCCCGCCATGATTTTGGCAGGATTGCACCCTGATTTACTTGATCCTTCCGCGAGGATAAATTCCTTTTTACCCATGATAGAACAGGCAGGTCTTCTGACTTCCCTTGCTTTTAGGCTCCCTTCCCACCATTGACATCTTTGATATCAATGGCAGTGGTTATTACTGCCGAAAAGTTTCCCGCTTACAGCGGGACAGGGTTACAGCGGCGGGACCGTAACGGATTTCCTGCATAAAAGCAACTCACCGTTTTCCCTATTAAGTCTTTTTTAAGACACCTGTTTATTTAAATTATAAGTTATTATAGCACGCGCTCAATTGATGTCAAGCACTCAGAAGGATTATCACCTGTTTTCCGAAATTTTCTTGACGTATGCTCTTAAAGAGTGTTAAAAAATATATATTATTAGTGGCAAAAAGGAATATAAGCTAAAAATTGCAAAAAGGTGATAATTTAAAAAATATCATTAAGTACTATTTGGAGAAAGGATAATAAAATGTCTAAATGTAAATATCTCGCGGGGTGTATCTTTTTTAACGAAAACATGTCAAATATGCCCCGAAAGACAGAAGAATTAAAGAGTAAATATTGTCTGGAAAATAATTCACAATGCGCACGATATATAGTTTGTGAGGCATTGGGAAGAGAGAATGTACCTATCAATCTATTTCCGATGCAAAAGGAGGAAGCCGAAAATATTATTAAATATAACGGGAATAATTAAACAAAAGGACAAATTACTTCTTTTCTTTTATAATGATATCTAAAAATACTTTTACGATTTCCGGGTCAAGCTGAGTTCCGGACACTTTTTTGATTTTTGCTATAGCCTCCTTTTGCGAGCAAGCCTTGCGATAGTGGCGGTCAGAAGTCAAGGCCTCATATGTATCCGCAAGAGCAATGATGCGGGCCCCCAAAGGAATTTCTTCCCCTTTTAATCCGAAAGGATACCCCTTACCGTCCCACCTTTCATGATGATGCAAAATAAAAGGGATGATCGCATGAAAGAAATGAATCGGCCGCAAAATATCCGCTCCTATCTGAGGATGCTTCTTTACTTGCGCATATTCTTTAGGCGTAAGGCCTTTCTTTTTAAGCAGAATTCTTTCGCTAATGCCGAGCTTGCCCAGATCATGCAGTATTGCCGCCTGGCGGATTCTCTCTATTTCGTCACCCGGCAATTTTTTTTCCTGGGCAATTCTCATGGCATAGTGAACGGTCTTTTCAACATGCTCTCCGGTATAATGATCTTTTATGTCGATCGTCTTGGCAAAGGCAAATATTGCTTCAGCCAGGCTTTGATTAGCCCTTTTGGTAAGTTTATCAAGCTTGTCTTTAAGCCCCTTAATGTCTTCTTCCCTCTCTGTTGTGTTGGGCTCAAAAAGTTTACCATTGCCGACATTGTCTGAAGAATACACCCTGTCTCCTCCGGTTTCTTTTGCTTTATTTAATATGTATTCGGAGATTTTGATAAAATCGCTTCCATTATGAATTTTATCTTCCGGAAAACAGGCAACGGATACGCTTAATTTTAGTTTTACATTATGGCTCTTGTTCCCGAAGGTATTCAGCTTGATAACTTCAAGCAATCTCTGCGCCAGGATCAAGGCAATCTCTTTTCCCGCGCCCGGGGTAATAATAATAAATTCCTCGCCTCCGAAACGGATAACCGTATCATATTTACGGACCATCAGGGTAAGCTGCCCAGCAAGCTGCTTTAATACCAGGTCTCCGAACTGATGCCCATATACATCGTTGATCGACTTAAAATAATCGACATCAAGCATAATGACAGAAAGAGGAAGGCAATGGCGTTTCGCCCTCATAAATTCCGCCTCAATCGCTTCGGCAAAATAACGGTGATTATAGAGATTCGTCAACGAATCGCGCAGCGCCAGCTGCTTTAATTTCATATTCGTTTTTAACAGTTCCTTGTTCAGGGCTTTCATATCCCGGCCCATCTGAATACGTTTTATAACATTGGCCATCATGTTGGCAGCGGCCCTAAGCAGGCTTTGGATGTCTTCAGGCCACACCTTTTCCTCTTTTACAGATTCAACGCCCAGAAACCCCATTGGCTGCCCCTGATAAAGCATCGGGACATTTATCAAAGAGCGGATGCCTTCAGCCTGCCACTTGTTTTTTTCAGCCTGTGCCTGCCTGGGCAGGTCCGCAACGCAGGGGACATGTACTGTTTGAGCCTTTTTTATCTGATTCGTAAGCCAGGGCAGGCTTTTCGTGGAGATTTTTTTCAGCCGGCTGATTTGCGGCTGGATTCCAAGCGCGCACCATTCATGGGTATTTTTAACCATGAGCAAACCATCACAAAACAGGAAGATATAGCTTCTGTCAATGCCGGTAAACTCACCGATCTGCTTAAGAGCATCATTTATTCCCTTATCCAGATCTTCGAAATTTAAGTTAATTAATTTAGCCGATAAGTCGCTTATTATATTTTTAAATCCTTCTTTGTACAGGAGTTCCTCTTCTGCCTTTTTGCGCTCACTAATATCCAGTAAAGTTCCCACAATTGCCGGCTTTCCATCAATCTGGATAAGCCGTGTAAGTGATTCGCAGTAAATTATCGTTCCGTCTTTACGCAGCCCGCGGAAAGTATATTGAGAAGATGATACCTCACCGTTAAAATGTTTCTTTAATTGCCTGGCAACATAGTCGCTGTCTGCCGGATATATAAGCAATGCGGGGGTTAGATTATTTATGATCTCATCCTGCGTATATCCAAACATGGCGCTTAAAGCAGGATTTACATAATAAAACTTATTGTTCTGAATTATATATACTCCGGAAATAGCCCCTTCGCTTAAAGTGCGGTAGTTCAATTCACTTTTCTTTAAAGCGCACTCGGCTACTTTCTTTTCGGTAACATCCCGCAATACGAGCATAACAGCCACGGTGTTATTTTGTTCATCCTTAATTGACAAGCTGTTGATTTCAACCACCAGGCGTCTGTTGTCCATCCCGACAACCTCATAAACAACCTCCCGTAATGGCGCTTGCAGTGTCTTTTCTGCGTTTTTACGCGCTCTTTCGCGATCTTCAGGCACGATAATTTCAAACCCGTTTTTCCCGATAAGCTCTTCCGTACAAGAGGCTCCATATATCTCCACAGCCTGCTGGTTAACCATTATAATGCTGCCTGAGAGATCAAGTAACGCGATTGCTTCAGGTGAGATTTCTACAAGGGCCTTGTAGAGTTCCTTGCTTTCCTGTATGATATGGCGTGCGCGTTGCTTGCCCGTCTTCATATTTTCCAGTTCCCGGACTCTGGTTTGCAATTGTTCTATTTGTGAGGTTAATTCCTCTATTGATTGATCTTTATTTTTCATGATCCCTCAAATTTGTGGTCTAATAAGACGGCTATTGACAGAAATAGATATGGAAACAACAAACTGATTATATAATTTTTATCGTGTTTTTTCAAGAAAACAAAAGAGCGTGCAAAAAAGGCTTGGCTGCCTGCCGCTACATTATGATATTATAATTAAAAAGGGGTGCTGTTGAAAAATGTGCAGATGTGCGTTTTGCAGCAGTGCCAAAGGGTGTTTTATGCAGTCTGCACGTTTTAAAGTAAGCAGAGTAAAAGAAGCGGCATTAAGAAGAAAGTTCGCTCAATTGGGCATAGACGAATCGGACTTGCAGGAGCGCTTTATCCGCTCCGGCGGTGCCGGAGGCCAGAACGTCAACAAAACATCCACCTGTGTATACCTGAAGCATCTGCCCTCAGGCATAGAGGTCAAGGCTCAGCAGGAGCGTTCTCAGAGCTTAAACCGATTTTTGGCCAGAAGAATCCTGGCGGAAAAAATTGAGGCCATAGTTTTAAACGAAAAAAGCGAGGCGCAAAAACACATCGCTAAAATCAGAAAGCAAAAGCAGCGCCGCTCAAAAAAAGCAAAGGAAAAAATGCTAAAACTCAAAAAAGAAAGATCTCAAATAAAAAACCTCCGCGCGAGAATTAACCCAGGATTAGAATAATTCCTCAACACAAAAATCAGTTGCCGGTGCCCGTGACCGATGAAATAAAGCGAGGGTAACGGTTTCGTTATGGGAGATTAGAGCAATTCAATAAATTCATGCACAGTTAAATCTGATTGACGAATAATCGCTCTCAGTGTTCCTCGATCTAATACCTTGTGATTAGGTACAACTAATTGAATACAAGGATCATCTCTCCGAAGAACAACATGGCTGCCACGCTGGCGCTTAAAATAAAACCCGGCTTTCGACAGGGCATTAATACAATTTTTACCAGAAATTTTTGGTAATTTTATCATACTGCAACCACAATGGCTTCAAATGTTTCTTCCGGAACAGGAAGGCTGTCTTCTTCTAATGCTTCAATATAAACACTTATCGCTTCTTTGATGTTTTCAATTGCTTTTTCTTTTGTTTCTCCTTGACTAATACATCCAGGAAGGCTGGGGCACTCAGCAACCCAAAAACCATCTTCACCATGAAAAATAATTACTTCTCTCATAACGCGCTCCTTTTTTTTAGCTTCTATAATAAATTATACCATTTTTTTCTTAACTTCTTTAATTTATTCTCACATTAAGAGAAGCCAAGGAAAACCGCCGGGTTTTTATTTAACTCCATTGTTATGGTTTTTTACATTTTCATTGTATTCATCATTATCCCATAACACAAAATTACTTACAATATATTCGCAGATTTTATGGGATTATTTTTTGTTGTGAATTACAGGCTCAAAAAACGGTCTTTGCCTTAACATACAATAGGCGTAATTCGTAAAACATGGGCTGATTTATTTTCTCTCATAATATAATCGTCATAAATTTTCTACCCAACCTCTGCTTTTTGCTAATAAATATTCTAAAAATAATCCGCGTATTTATGCTGGTGAATTTTCACATCCTTGAAACGTTCACCGGCTATTTTTTTGATATCCTTTTTAATATCCCTTGCAACATTATTATAAAATGTTTTATCTAAGCACATTTTTTTATACTTTTTCGCAGCCTCAGGATATATCTGTTCAATTGTTTGAATAATTCTTCTAATCCCGGACATTTGAAAATTAATTATTTCAAATTCAGCCTTTACCTCTATGTTAAGGCTGTTAACCTCCTTTAGATTCTCATGCAAAAACGGCATTACCGGGCAGAAATAGGCAGTTGTGTTTATATTATTATTAATTAGTTTATTTACCAGCTCAATGCTTTTTTTTGCGGAAACCGCGTAAGGTTCGAATTTTTGTTTTAAAAGTTTCGGCATGACATCAACGGTAAAATAAATCCCCGCGCACAATTGTCTATCAAGCTCCTCTATATATTCTCCCAGAAGCAGGGACCGGCTCATGATCACATATTTTATTTTTCTTTGGTTTAAAATCCTGATTATGCCCCGCGTCAGTCCGTATTTTTTCTCTACCGGCTGAAAAGGCTCTGTTGTCGAGCCGATAAGAACCTTTTTAGGGTTTTTTAGCTGCAGTTCTTTTTTTAATATTTCAAGGCCGTTAACTTTAACCTTTACATATTTTCCCCATTCGCTAGTCTCTTTTTGCGCTGCCTTTGAAAATTGAGCATAACAAAACAGGCATGCAAAAGCACATCCCTGGTACGGATTGACCACATAAGGCGCAAGGTTAATGCCTGTGGGCCTTAATATTGTATCCACGTTTTTTTCGATTATTTCAATCCGCATATCTTTGATTTTTAACTTATTAATCCTTTAACTATAATATAACACAAAAATAAGGGGCCAGACCTCAAAAGTAAAAAAACAATAAAACCCACCCCCCGGATTATAATGCAAATATTTCTAATGATTCAGGTTGCTGGATGAATTTCCGAGTCAAAACCTCGGCAATTCACCGCCGAAAAGGCAATCCTGCCTTACGGCGCTCCAACATCGTGTTTTCGTCCATCCACCTAAACCCGGGTATTTTATCATGGTGTCGTAGCGAAGACACGAAGCGTATTGTAGATGCAAGGCTTATGACTGAAGAGCCCGCAGGCGTATCCTCTGTGATACGTCGAGGACTCTGAGGGAGCAAAACGCGGCAGATGCAATGAGATGCGTGTCTGCAGTAGACAATATGGTAAAATATTCGGGTTAAGACAAAGAAATTACCTGTCCGCCGATGCCCTTTGGAGGATAAGCTAAAAATTCCAAAAGGGGAGTAACGCATAGAAAATGCCGTATTATATGAAATACGTATAATGTGTTATTATAGAATACCTAACCATACCTGCACCTACGAGGTGCAGGTGGTCATAATATGGGTAAGATATTCCATGAAAAACAGCAATAAAGGAGTTAAAAACAGGTTGCGGAACGAAAAAATTTAAACTATAATATGAAGCTGACCCGGGCTCCCTCTTCTGAAATTTTGCAGAAATTTCGAGGACTTAGTCCCGGGGATGCTTTGCATTCCACGGGGAAAGCCCGGGGTTTCTGAGTGAGAATCCCGCAGATTTGCTTTTCAGCTACTGTATAACAGCAAGACCTCGCCAGTTTTACTGGCAGGCATCCTCGGCTTGCCTGTCCCGCTGTATTTAAAACGGGGAAAGCCGGGGTTTTCAAAGCATGCGGGATAAATACTGA
>JAKLQT010000138.1 GCA_022013205.1 Candidatus Omnitrophota bacterium
AGTAAAGTCTATCAATCCTTTCATCTTTATATTCTCGCCCTGTTCGAATACACCGTTTTTAAATTTATAGGCCGAACGCACAGGGTTTAAACTTATCTTAAGCTCAGTTATATTAAAATACTTATCAAGCACCGGGTCAATATCAATAAATTTACTGGCATTAAGCTGGGTTACTATATTGGGCAACGCAATATTTTTGACATTACTAAAAACAACAGGGTTACCGTCTTTCCAGTTAATACCCCTTATCGTAAAGCTTCCGTCATTACTAAAAGATAAGGAGGTAAGAATATCATCTTTAGTAATTGCGCGGTATACAGCGTAATCCTGTCTCTCGTAGGAATAGGTGCCCTTTAAATGCTGATAGTAAACAGCATTTTCCGCGTTGCCAAAGCTCAAATAATGCGGGCATTTTTCTATATCCTCTGTTTTGAAAAATATGAAATCGCCACTCTCATAATCTATTTCTACATCAGCAACAGAAACCTCATGCCGAAAGTTATTTCTTAAAATATAAACAGGATATGCAGCAAGATCTTCTTCCATAAACTCAGGCGCTCTTTTCTTCACCTGATATCCTGTGACTGTTGATTGGGTTACCTGTTTTACTTTCAATACGCTTACATCAGGATTATACGCACCGACATTAAGCTGTACTTTTTTTCGGATACTTATACTGTGTGACTTTGCAGAAAAATCTATTTCTACCAGGCTGCGCGTAACATTTCTGCAAAACCGCGCGCCTTCTTCAATGTCTGTAAAGTAAATTACCTGTGTTTTTTTATGCTTTTTGAGCTTAGGGATAATTACTCGTTCATTTTTCCCAAGTATATAGACCTGTTCCCCTCTTCGCTCGAATATTACCCGGTTATCCGGGTTCAATCTGTCAATAATAGCAATAAATCTGCCTCTTTGTTCTCTATCTCTTAAAACCGCAACATGGGAATGCTTCTTCAGCCCTTCAGAAAAAGTGAGCATATAATCTTGAGAGAAAAATGCCAGGCTAACAGGCAATTCTTTCTCAAGTTTAGGGTTGCTTATAGCAAGATTTTTTAGCGCAGCCGCGACTTCACGCGGTTTTGTGAATTTCAATTGCCCTATGCCCAGAACCCTGTTTAAGAAATCAATACCCAGATCAGATCTTTCCAAAAAGGAATCCTGTCTTGCCATCGCGTCAAACAGCGCTTTATTACCAAGTGCTATAGTTTCTTCAGGCACTGCTTCATCTAATGCTTTAAGCAGCGCCGTATCATCCTGTCCAAAAACAAGTAATTGATTTTCCGGATTATCAAGGTCAACTAAAACAACAGCTATTGTTTTTTTTCTGCGGCCAACGCCAATGCCCATTTTCTGAAATTCAAAACCATTTTGATTTATAGCAGTCACATGCAAACGCGCAACGCGTCCAGCCAGATAAGGGGGTACTCTGAAGCTATTTTCCCCAATTTTAAAATTTGTTGTTTTATTATTGATTATTGTTCCGTTTTTAATAATATCTGAAAAACTTATTACCCCCTGAGGAAGAACAACTTCCTTTGTTAGGAATCTTTTCCGCGCATAAATACTATATGAGCGCTTAAAAGCATTATGATCAATAGCGATCTGAGGACTTAATGTGCTCTTAATAGCTTTCTCTAAAGCTAATTCAAGCCCGCCTGCTGAGGCAGTATTCACCACTAAAAAAGCCTGAATTAAAATCAATAGTATTATTTTCTTAAAGTATTTCATTTGTAGTTTTATATAGCCTGTTCGCAAACGATTTCATTTAAAAATACCTGTTCATCAAAAACAATCTTATCAATATAATCAAATCTTTTATATTCCGAACCTTCTATATTAAAAAGTTTACTAACAATACCTTGATCCATTTCATTAATCACATCTACTCCCCCAACAACTGCCGGATAAACGCTTTCGTTCATAAATTGAGCAAAATCATAATTTTGCATATCTGAGCCTAAATAGCCCTCCAGGAAAAAACGAAAAGGATTCCCCAGATCATTCATCGCATTAGAAAATGAAACCAGTGCAAATAAATTTTGAGCACCTGTTATAAATGAAATAAAATGCGCATAAGCAGAGCTTATATCTATCAACCTATAGCCTACTCTTTTTTCAACAGGCAAACGTGAAATCATCTTACTTGCTTCAAAATCATTTAGTACGATATTTTTAAATTCTTTGTCCCAGCTCACATTTAACATATGAGGATAACCATGATAAAAACCTCTATCATGAAACCTGCGCAACTCCTGGCCGTACCGCCTAAGAAACGTTTCATGCGCTTCAAATAACTCAACCGCCAATTTAGCAAATCTGACTTTATCCGCTTTTATCAAATCAAAGATTTTTTGATACTTATCTTTAAACCAATCCCCCATTCTTTTTCGTCTTGAATTTTCCACCCCGGTTATAATAAATCCGAATTGTTTGCCCTTAAACGTATAATTCTTATACATACCGTGACCAACCGGATAATCATACCGCGAATTACCCTGAGCATAAAGTTTTTCTAAAATCATATATTCTCTTTTAGCCGCGGTTAAAGACATGCCGCCTTTTAAAAGAATTCTGTTGGTCATAGCCGTAAGATTATTTTTATCCATTCTTACAATTTTCATGGTTTTATACAGTTCCTGCAAAGGGGGCACTACATCATCTTCTATTCTGTAAACAACTCCTTTTATTTCTAAAGAGTTAATTGTCGTACCGTTTTTAAGCACAATTGGTTCATCAAGGCTAAGGATAATCTTTCTTTGTCCACTGTAATAATCCGGGTCTTGATTCTTCCAGGAGATGTTTTCCATTATGCGCTTTAGCATTTCTGGTTTTAAATAAGAAAGTATTTCCTCATTAAAACTTATTGACTGAATAGGCATACTTGGCCTAAGCATACGGTCTGCTGTTGCAAGCTTTCTTCTTAGCCTGAAAATTAATTCCTTATACCTAATTGCTGTCAAAGACGGCCGCGCTTGTGCTAAACTTTTAAGTCTTGCTGAAACATTCTCAATGATCTGGATAAGCTTACTTTTAAGTTCCGAGCCTTTCACAAGATCTATCTCCCCAGGAGAATCAGTTAAAAAATCATCTATTGATTCCTTTTCCCCAGAACTCATAACTCTACTAAAAACAGTTCCATTTGCAAATATCTTTACCAAAGAACGGATATCTCGCATAATTTGTAAAAATTCTTTCAAATCTTGCGCTTTGAGCTGCCTAATCGGTTTTGCTTGTTTCGCGTTAATATCAAATATTGCCTTATATTCTAAATAGCTCTGCTAATTAGCTAAATAGATAAATGCTTTTTTGAGCTGTAATACATCAAGATTTGATACTGGGGAAAGATAAGATTCTGAGATCGCAATCGCAAAGCTATTTGTTATACTTGTCATTAAAAGCGCAAGCAAAATAAGAAAACATCTTAAAAGTTTATATTGCAATTTTAGATTCAACATTCAATCCTTGTGTTAAAAAATATTACCTGCAGCAAATTTACTTTTCCGCCACTGTATAACAGCGAGACCTCACCAGTTTTACTGGCGGGCATCCCCGGCTTGCCTGTCCCGCTGCATTTAAAGCGGGAAAAGCCGGGGTTTTAAAGCATGCGGGATAAAGATGTTACATCCTCTTTTACAATGCAAAAAAGGTCTATAAAGGATATCATATTATTGGGGATTTTACAAGGAAATCCGGGGAATTTTGCGAAGGATTTTAAAAACACTTAACTCTATTTATAGGAATGGGTTATACATAAAAATATAACTAAATTGCCTGTCCTATAATGCCGATTACAAAATTAGCATTATCTAATTCATCGCTCATCAATCTATTATCTTGTAACTGATAACTAAATACAACTGCTTCGTACTTTTGCTTATCTCTTCTCAGCACCTCTTTTTGTTTTTGCCAATAAGCCAGGCTATCATCTCCAGGGCTTTCAAGTAATAAATCACAAATATACTCCGCTTTATCATAACAGATAAGCGCAAAATCATATTTATTGTTTCTTACCAGGTTATTGGCCAGATCCTGAAATACCTCAAAAAGAGCGCTTATTAATTTAAAATCATTCGCGTGAAAATCACCACCCCGGCGCCTAAACATCTTAAAAAGATCCTCTGTTTTTTCAAATAAAAATTTATTTTTTTGAAAATCTTCATTAAAAAACAGAAAAAATAATAGATAAAAATATGTTATTAAAAATCTTCTTTTTCATTCAACTCGCCTGTTCAATTAAGGTTAACCGTACTATCGG
>JAKLQT010000139.1 GCA_022013205.1 Candidatus Omnitrophota bacterium
AATATTGATCAGTTGAAAGAGAAGTTAAAAGAGAACCCTGCTTTAGTGTCTGTAATGACAGCTAATAACGAGATTGGGACTACGCAGGATATAAAAAAGATCATCAAGCTTGCGCATGATGCCGGGGCATTGTTTCACACCGATGCTGTTCAGTCTGTGGGAAAAATCCCGGTTGATGTAAAGGAACTTAACGCGGATTTTCTTTCTTTTTCAGCGCATAAGATATACGGGCCCAAGGGTGTGGGCGCTTTATATATTAAAAAGGGTGTTCCTTTTTGTCCGTTTATAAGAGGCGGACATCAGGAACAGGGAAGACGAGCCGGTACGGAAAATACCTTAGGGATTGTCGGCATGGCAAAGGCTATCCAGATGAGAAAACTGGAAATGGCGGATGAGGCCAAAAGGCTAAAGGCATTAAAAAAGAGATTAAAAGACGGACTTACCAGAAATATTCCTGATATTCAGGTCAACGGCCATCCTGAGGACTGTCTGGAGAGCACCTTGAATGTATCCTTTAGCGGAGTTGAGGGAGAGGCGATATTGCTCTATCTTGACCTTGAAGGCATCGCGGTTTCAACCGGCTCTGCCTGCTCTTCAGGTTCACTTGATCCTTCGCATGTGCTTTTGGCTACAGGCGCAACCCCGGAGCTGGCGCATGGCTCTATCCGCTTCAGCTTAGGCCGCGGAACCACAGAAGAAGAAATAGATTATGTGATTGAAAAAACTATAGGAATAATCAAAAAATTAAGAGGGATGTCTACGGTATATATCAAGTAATAAGTAAAAAGGGAAAAGCTGAAGGCTGATAGCTGTAAGCTGCAAGCTTATTTAACAGGAGAACAATAATGAGCGAACAATCAAATTGGGTATATTCTGATATTGTTAAGGAGCATTTCATGAATCCCAAAAACGTTCTTGATGATAATGAAGGATTTGTCGAAGACGGTAAGGGGATAGTGGGTAATGTTAAATGCGGGGATGAGATGATGTTTGTGATTAAGGTAGATAAGGAAAAACAGATTCTGAGCGATTGCCGCTGGAAAACCTACGGCTGCGCAAGCGCTATTGCCAGCACATCGATTTTGTCTGAGGCGGTAAAGGGGATGCCCCTTGAAGCGGCGTTCAATATATCTCCAAAGGATATCGCCAAAAAACTCGACGGGCTGCCTGAACACAAGATACATTGCTCTGTTTTGGGGGATAAGGCAATGCGTGCTGCCATAAACGATTATTATTCGCGTAATAATATGCCGGAGAAAATAAAAGAAGATAAGGCGAAGACGATCTGCCAGTGTATGAATGTTACCGACCATGAAATAGAAAACGCGGTATTAGAAGGGGCCCGTACTTATCTTGGGCTGCAGGAGCACACAAAGCTGGGCACTGCCTGCGGCCAGTGCAAAGAAGAGGCTACTAAGCTGTTAAACGATTATATTAAAAAGTACTTTGAAAAACAGTAAAGTTACGGGGCTATACCCGAGAAAGTAAAAAGTTAAAAGGAAAAAGTGCTTGGCAGCAATAGGCGATTTATAGATAAAAAATGAAGATTAAATTGGTATCTTTTTTAATTATAGTAAGTTAAGGTTAAAGGATTAAGAGCTAAACATTCTAAACCATGGAAAAACTACTAACAGCCCCCTAAGTTTGTGAAATGCTACAAGTAAGCCTGGCGCTTGTTTATAAATGGGTTCATTATGGCTTTGTGCCTTATATTAAACTTGGAACGCGTATAAGGTTTAGGAACTCTAAGATAGAAGAGTGGATACGCGGGAGAGAGTCGAAAGGGCGTAGTACATACAAAATAAAATATTAAATTAACTACTATTGACAGAAGATACCATTATATTGAGGAAGCAGAGAGATGGAGGCGCCGATGGTACCATTATTAAGGAGCAGTTATGTCAGATGTGCAAGAACTGTACTCGAAGGCACAGTTGTCGCCAAGCAATTTATCTTTCAATGAGTTATGTAAATTGATGGAGAGTGTAGGTTTTGATTTTAAAAGGTAACGAGGGTCGCATAAAATTTATAAGCATATAGGAGTGCATTATTCAGAAGCAATAATGCCGGTTCAAGATTGTCGCGGACAAGCTAAAGCGTATCAGGTTAGGCAAGTACTAAAGTTGATAGATAAATATAATCTTATTAAAACATAAAAAGATGGGGGAGAAATGAATTACTCAATGAATATAGTTTGGAGCGACGAAGATGCAGGGTTTATTGCAACTGTTCCAGAACTGAAAAATCTATCGGCTTTTGGGGTTACTTATGAAGAAGCTCTTCGAGAAGCTCAAGAAGCGATTGAAGGATATATAGAGACTTTGAATGACGAAGAGAGCGTTATTCCCGCCCCTGTTACCTTAGCTAGTTATAGTGGTCAAACTCGGATCAGAATGCCACGACAGCTACATCAATTACTAAGTTTACAGGCAGAAAGAGAAGGAACATCTTTAAATGCATTTATGGTAATGTTGTTATCATTAAATTTTGGTTTAACTAGAAAAAGGGAGCAATCGAAAGAAATCATTGTTTATTATATTAGTAATAATGAAAAATCAGAATTTTATAATTCACAGTCATTCTTAGGTGAGGGAGCCGATTTACGAGGTATATCTCAAAGCAAAATTTTTAACAGGGGAGACTTTAATGATTAATAATATAATGTGTATGATTTGTAAAGATATAATTGAGGATTCTAAAACAAGGATGACAAGCTACATTAGCTGCATTGAAGAAGTGTCGGCCAAAAAGTTTCCAGTTAAACTGCCATCAATGACATTAGGTACAACCTGGATGAAAGATTCAGATGCTGAAGAAAAAATGATGCTCAGAATAAAAATCATTTTTCCTAATAGTGAAGAAAAAATTTTACTAGAACCTCCAGAAATAAAAATGACGAAAACTAAACACAGACTTAACTGTACAATAGAGGGATTGCCCTTAACGCAAGAAGGGGTGCATCGTTTTGTTGTTGAAAAACTTGGAGTAAGTGGTTGGGAATTTGCTGCGACAGCATCATTTATATCAATCAAAAGAAATGATTAAGTCTATCAAGAAAGCAGAGAGAATATTCTTTTAAAGAAGCGAAGCAAGCAATAATTTTAGTGTCCAAATAGTGCCTACCCAAGGTGAATACATTGTATAAACTTGTAAAATCTTATATAAAATCTTATATAAAATTGTATAAACACTAATCCATTGACATGTCTAAACTTAAGTTGTAATTCTATATATCTAAACAAGTTGCGTAAATCTGTCAAACCGAATCCCAGCCTTTCTGTTTTTTCCGTTTATTTATAAATCCAGCATTGAATTTTCTTTGTCTTGTAGATTTTTTTAGGTTCATTCTTATTTGAGTTGATAAAAATCATGTAACTATAAGCGGTATAAGGTGCTGGGAAAAGTTTACGTTCAACACAGTTTTTCCCGCTCAAAGAACGAGCGGGATCGTCAAATAAATCACAAGTTCTCAGTGCTGCGAAACTCGTTCGTCGGCTTGCGCCAGGACGAACTCAGACAGTCGCAGCACCCAAAGGGTGCCCTCAACTTGTAACTTATTTAACTAAAACTGTGAATTTCACTTAAAAATTTTCCGAGCACCTTTGCAACTTAAACACGAAAGAACCTTTTTTTAATTACCCCTTTTGAAATTTAATCGTCTTTTTCTTTGATTTATGAACGGAGATGAAGACATGGATGTCGGAACGCCGTAAAATACAATGTTTTTTCGGCGGCGAAATCGCAGTTCATAAATCATTAGAAAAAAGATGAAATTTCTTAGGGGCGGTTTTCCTCCCGCCCAACTGTGGCGGGACAAGTTTTGCTTCGTTTCCTTTTTACTTGTTTTATGCCTAATTTCCATATAATATATCTAATAATACTAACAGGTAAGGTGAAATATGAAACTAAAAAGAGAGCTTAAGCTGCTTGATGTGTTTTGTATCGCAAGCGGTGCAATGATTAGTTCCGGTTTATTTGTCTTACCCGGGATCGCGCACGCTATTGCCGGGCCCGCGGTTTTTGTTTCATATATGCTGGCCGGTTTATTGGCGATAACCGGCATGCTTTCTCAGGCTGAGCTGGTCTCGGCCATGCCTAAGGCCGGCGGTACTTATTTTTATGTAACCCGCAGCCTCGGCCCGGGAGTGGGCACGGTAAATGGGCTGCTTGAATGGTTTGCCATATCTTTAAAAAGCGCCTTTGCCCTTATTGGTATGTCGGCATTCACAGCGCTTATTATTAATCTGGATGTAAGATTGATCGCGATTGTATTGTGCTGCTTTTTTGTAGGCATTAATATTTTAGGCATAAAAGAAGCGGGAAAATTACAGGTGGTTATAGTGGCCGGCCTTTTGGTTATATTGATTTTTTATGTGGTACGCGGGCTGCCTTTGATGAACGCGAATAATTTTATTCCCTTCGCGCCTAACGGTATAAGCGCGATTTTTTCTACTGCCGGATTTGTGTTTGTTTCTTACGGAGGCTTGATTAAAGTGGCCAGTATCGCTGAGGAAGTAAAGAATCCTGCGCGGACAGTCCCTATGGCCATGATCCTTTCTCTTCTGGTTGTAGGAATACTTTATATGCTTGTGGTAATGGTAACAACAGGGGTTTTGGGAGCCCGGCAACTGGATAATTCGCTGACGCCGATAAGCGACGGCGCAAGCGCTTTTTTAGGCAGCAAAGGAAGGATTATTTTGAGTATTGCTGCCATACTTGCGTTTATTTCTACTGCAAATGCGGGTATTATGGCTGCATCACGATATCCTCTGGCTTTAAGCAGAGACGGGCTATTGCCGGAAGGTCTAATGAGCATAAATGCAAAATTTAAAACGCCGCATGTATCGATCTTAATTACGGGATTGTTTATGATTTTTGCCTTGTTTCTTAAAGTGACCCTTTTGGTTAAGGTGGCTTCAGCTGTTTTGTTAATGACGTTTATATTTTCCTGTTTTTCCGTGATTATTTTAAGAGAAAGCAGAATCCAGAATTATCAACCGCAGTTTAAAGCGCCTTTATATCCCTGGCTTCAGATTAGCGGGATAATAGGCTTTTCCCTGATGCTGTTTAATCTCGGGCAACAAACATTATGGATAGGCCTTGCTCTTATTACGGGTGGGATTTTTGTTTATTGGTTTTACGGGCGTATTCGCACAAACCGGGAATTTGCCCTGCTGCATCTTATAAAGCGGATCACTGCCGAGGAGATTACAAACCGTTCGCTTGAGACAGAGCTCAAAGAGATAATCAGGGAAAGAGACGATATGTCCAAGGACCGCTTTGATGATATCATGGAAAAAAGCCATGTTCTTGATATCGGCCGGGAAATGAATATGGAGGAATTTTTCAAGCTTATATCCGGTGTGATGTCCGGGAACCTGAACATAAAGCCTGATATTCTTTTTAATTTGCTTATGGAGCGTGAAAAAGAAAGTACAACTGTAATTGCCCCGGGCCTGGCAATCCCGCATATTATTATTCAAGGAAATCAGCAGTTTGATATTCTGCTTGTACGTTCTTTAAAAGGCATTCTTTTTTCTGAGGATAGGCCGAAGATTAATACTGTTTTTGTACTCGTGGGTACAAAAGACGAGCGTAATTTTCATCTGCGCGCGCTTGCGGCAATTGCCCAGATAGTGCAGGACAGTAATTTCCAGCGCAGGTGGATGAAGGCAAAAAATAAAGAGGCATTGCGTGATGTGGTTCTTTTGGGTAAACGCATCAGGGGACAGATATAATATTAAGTAATAAGTTAAAGGCTAAAAGTAAAAAGAAATAGAAAAATTTAAAGAACTATTCACCTGCCCGCCGTTGTAAAAGCGGAAATGAAGTTATCAGCTGAGTTAATTTTTCGCGAATTAATTTTTCAAAAAGGCTATTGACAAAAAGGAGGAATTTAAAAATGGCAAATATAAGCGAGTTTTTTGGAGAATTGACTTTTAACAAGAAAGTCATGAATGAGAAACTGAGCAAAGGTGTGTACAATAAATTGCTGGCAACAATTGATTCCGGAGAGCCTCTGGATCAGACCATTGCCGGGGACGTTGCTCATGCCATGAAAGAATGGGCGATTGAAAACGGCGCAACTCACTTTACTCACTGGTTTCAGCCGCAGCGCGGCGGGACAGCGGAAAAGCATGATGCTTTTATTTCCTATGATAAAAACGGGGAGATCGTGGAACGATTATCAGCCAGGCAGCTTATCCAGTCAGAGCCTGACGCCTCGTCTTTCCCCTCAGGCGGTATGCGCTCAACATTTGAAGCGCGCGGCTATACAGCCTGGGATCCGGCATCGCCCGCGTTTCTGCTTGAAGCAGGAGAGACTAAAACACTGGTAATTCCTTCTGTGTTCTTGTCATGGACCGGAGATGTTCTGGATATTAAGACCCCGCTTTTGCGTTCACTTAAGGCGGTTAATGAAGCTGTACTCAGATTGCAGAAACTTTTAGGAAATAAAAAGGTGTCAAAGATCAAGGTCTTTGGGGGGCCGGAGCAGGAATATTTTCTGTTTTCTAAAGGGCTTTATGAAAGCCGCCCGGATCTGGTTATTTGCGGCCGTACACTTTTTGGGGCAACACCGGCTAAAGGACAGCAGATGGAAGACCATTATTTCGGCGCGATCAAGGCTAATGTGATTGAGTTTATGGAGGATTTTGATAAAGAATTGTACCGCAGAGGTATCCCGGCTAAAACACGCCATAACGAGGTTTCACCTAATCAGTTTGAAATCGCGCCGCTGTACGAAGAGGTTAACCTCTCTATTGATCATAACCTGCAGCTTATGGATATCCTGAAGAAAGTCGCCGATAATCATGATATGGTGGCAGTGCTGCATGAAAAACCGCTGGGAGGAGTTAATGGCTCCGGAAAGCATTTTAACTGGTCTATAGGAGATGATACAGGTGCTAACTATTTTGACCCCTCGGGAACACCGCAGGATAATATTATTTTTCTGCTGTCTCTGGCAGCGATAATGCTTGGGGTTGATAAATTTGGAGGCCTGCTTAGAGGCGCTGTTGCCGATGCCGGTAATGACCACCGTTTGGGAGCAAATGAAGCACCGCCTGCGATAATATCGGTATATCTGGGCGAGTACCTTGAGGCATTGATGAACGAGATTGAAGGCCTGGGAAAGATCACAGATCAAAAGATATCGGAAATATATCTTGGATTAAAAGACCTTCCGAAAGTTGCTAAGGATACATCTGACAGAAATAGAACATCACCGCTTGCTTTTACGGGAAATAAATTTGAATTTAGAGCAGTCGGTTCATCGCATAACTGCGCCGAGGCGGCGACTGTTCTGAACATGATCATTTCTTACGGATATAATAAGATCTCTGATACGATGGAGCACAACAAGAATAAAGGTGACACAAAAAGCAAGGCGTTTGAGGTTCTGGAAAAGGTGCTCAAAGAAACCAAAAGAGTACGCTTTGAGGGCAATAACTACGATGTTAAATGGCATAAAGAAGCAGCTAAACGCGGATTGCCGAACACGAAGAATACACCTGAGGCGCTTGAGTTGTTTTTAGAAAAAGACGCGGTAAATCTGTATAAAGATATGGGCATTTTAAGTGAAAGAGAATTGCATTCAAAAGTTGAAATAAAGCTTGAAGCTTACAATAAAACAAAAAACATTGAATTCAAAACAGCCATAAATATCGCAAAGACGCTTGTTCTTCCAGCTGTTTTGAAGCAGATTGCATTGCTCGCTGATGCGAACGTTGCCGTTAAGTCAGCCGGCGTAAAATCAGGAGCGATTGCTGCTGATATAAAAATAATAGACAAGATTTACGTGAATATTCAAACAGGGGGTAGTGCTCTTGATAAGGAAATAGATGCTTGTGAGAAACAAGCAACAGAGTTGAAAAAGGCCAAGGCATACGCGTCTAAGGGAATCGCGGCGCTGGATAAATTACGCGCTGCTGTTGATGCTGCTGAGGAGCTTGTTTCTGATGAATTCTGGCCCATGGCAAAGTACCAGGAACTCCTCCTGGTATTGTAAGGGAGAGTAGATATCAGCTCTATTTGCAAGGAGAAGTAAGGTGGAGTTTACCCGTTTTTAACTGCTAAAATTTTGTAATTATATAGTATTAAACAAGTACGAAAAAATGAGGGGTAAAGAGATAAATAAGAGTAGGTGAAGAGAATTTAGAAGTAAAGCGAAACCAGATAGGAAGAACAGTTTTAGCTTCCGCCGATGCAGGGGGTGATATTTCAGGGAGATAAGCTATGGCGGACATGCATTCTCGCCTGACATCCTGTCAGGCTCCGAGGAAAAGATTGCTTTTGCTCATCCGTGGCAAAAGCAATCTTTAAATCCGCAAAAACAATTCTCCCTATCTGCTTCATAGTAAGTTATAATGTGATTTTAAAAAATGGGTAAACTCTACGAAGTAAGAGAATCCTTGCCCTCAACCGAGCTTGCTCTGGTTTAGGGCTCGCGCCCTTCTGGTTCCCTCAACCTTGCTGCGGATTTGTCTAAAATTGTGCGTTGATGTGCAGGATTGCACATCAATATTTCACAGCGAAAGCTATGACTTTACGAGCAGGCTTTTCGTTTTAATTTCACCCTTAATCAATGTAATCGATTCTCAATCTGTGTAATCAGCTTAGCTGGCTTTTTTCAGCGGACATCAAAGTATATCGCTGGCAAGTTCGGCCAGTTCTGACCTCTCTCCTTTTTCAAGATTGATGTGGGTGTATATTTTTTGCCCTTTCATCTTGTCGATAAGATAAGTCAGTCCGTTGGAATAAGTGTTTAAATAAGGATGGTCAATCTGGAAAATATCTCCCGTGAAAACCATTTTTGTGTTTTCACCGGCGCGGGTGATGATCGTTTTTACCTCATGCGGCGTCAGGTTCTGCGCTTCATCAACAATAAAGAAGATATCTACTAAAGAGCGCCCGCGAATATAAGACAGCGGGGCGATTACCAGCTTTTCTTCATCAAGAAGTTTCTGCAGCTTACGTTCTTTATAAGTTGAATCCATAAACTTGTGTTTTATAACACCGAGATTATCATAAAGCGGCTGCATATAAGGCTCCAGCTTTGACTGGATATCGCCGGGCAGAAACCCGATATCTTTATTGCTTAAGGGGACTATCGGCCTGCCCATGTAGATCTGAAAATACGCTTTTTTGTTTGCCAGCGCTCCGGCTAAAGCCAAAAGTGTTTTTCCTGTGCCGGCTATTCCGGACATTGTTACCAGCTGTATCTTTGGGTCCATGAGCGCGTCAAGGGCAAAGATCTGCTCGGCATTACGCGGGGTAATGCCGTAAGCGGAAACCTTCTGCACGCGGTGTATTTTCTGTGTTTCTGAATCAAAACGCGCTAAAGCGGATTTTTTTCCGTTACGCATGATTATATATTCATTCGGCAGGAGTTCCCGAGTAGAGGAAAATTCTGTTTTATCCAGCTCAAAAGGTTCCTGATACAGGCGGTTAATAAGCATATCAGATACATCCTCAACTACTCTATATCCTTTATATAATTCGTTGATGTCTTTAACATGATCGCTTGTATAGTCTTCCGCGATAAGCCCGACTGCCTTAGCTTTCATACGCAGATTAACGTCTTTGCTTACAAGCACAACCACTCGGTTGGGTTCATCTTGGGCCAGGCAGTAGGCAATATTTAAGATCAGGTGATCGGTTACATCACCGGAAAAATTAAGCGCGAGGTTTTCATGCATCCTTTGCCCAAGTTTAATGATAATTCTGCTGCGCTCAGGCCCGAGGCTTACGCCTTCATCAAAGATCTGGTCGCCGCTTAGCTCGTCCAGAGTCCTGGTAAACTGTCGGGCATGAAAACTTAAACTTTCATTTCCTTTTTTGAATTTATCAAGTTCTTCTAATACCTGGATCGGGATAACAATATCATTATCCTTAAACTGATAAATACATGAACTATCATGAAGAATAACGTTGGTGTCTAAAACAAATACCTTTGTTTTTTTAGCCGGCATAATAAATCCTTTTTTTAGAGGTTAGGGTATTAAATTAAAATTTTCTGAAAGCTGCGAATTCTAAGGAACATCCTGATCTATATAAATTATACTCAAATATGCCAAGCTAAGCAATGCTTTTTGTTGGAAGCGATTTTCGCGTTAAATTGATTGTCCGATGCGAAAAAATACATCCGAAGATCCCCCGTTTGCGGACAAGCCGTGATATTTAAATACAGTACTGCGGCCTGTGCAGTTGTTAGCTTTATTCCCCGGGCAGTCAATTTTATTACAATACCAGCAGTGTATTTTATCTCGGCCTATGGGTTCAAGGCCGGGGATAGTTTTATAGGCGCGGTTAAGGATCTTTTTTGATTTTATGAAAACGCGGGCTACCTGTCCGTCCGGAAAAAGCGCGGTATTGG
>JAKLQT010000140.1 GCA_022013205.1 Candidatus Omnitrophota bacterium
AGATAAATTTCCCACAGCAAGCATACCAACTATCTTATCGCATGAGCTTGTTATTTTTTTCTCATATTTCCATGCCAATGTTGCTTTTTTCTCATCGGATTGCATAAATGCATCTTTAGTCTCCTGGAATAAGACCAGGATATCTTTATCCATATCATCAAATAATTCTTTATAGGTTGTAATATTCATTGGTCTTTGCATTATTTTAGATACACCGAAAAGGTTTTTTGAGTAATCGCCGATACGTTCGGCATCTTTGACAACGCTCATTAAAAGCAGGCAGGTTGAAACATCAACGGAGGGCTGTATGGTTAAATGTTGGATAATACGTTTCCTGATATCGCGCTCAAGCTCGTTTACTCTTTTATCTATGCTGTATATCTTATTTTCAAGATCATTTTGCTCCTCATTGTAAACGAGTTTTTTAGACATAGAGATAAACATCCTCTCGGCATCATCGAGCATATTTTTAAAATCCTCCAGCACCTGATTTAAAAAATCTTTTCCGTTCCAGAACTGTAATAGATTCTTAAACATTTTCTTTACCTCCTATTTAAATAGTTTTGATATCAAAATTATTAAACTTGGCAGTAAAAAGAACTGCCCTAAAACATAAAATATTACAAAATGGCGTTTTTTATAAGCAATGTTTCCCAAGCTTTGAGCGAGGAATATAGGTATTTTGCGCAATGGTTTTATAGGATATATAAGACAAACACCTAGAAAGTTAAACAAGAAATGTACAAAAGCAACTGTAATTGCGGCTATATTTCCGGTTGCAAATGAAGCCAGGATAGCCGTTATGGTTGTTCCTATGTTAGCGCCCATAATTATGGGGAAAGTTGTTTGTACTGTTAAAATTCCCGCTGCAACTAGAGGAACCATAAGTGAAGTTGTAATTGAACTGCTTTGGATAATAGCTGTAAAAAGAGTTGCGACTAGGATAGTTAAAATACCGTATTTACCAACTATATTATTGAGAACGATTTCTGCTCTCTTTGCAATGAGAGATTTCATTACCTGTACTATGAAATATAATGCCGCAAAGAGTATTAATATAGATATGAATAGCATACAAATATAAGCAAAGTGTGAGTTTGGGGACAGTTTTAAAGTCAGGTTTTTTATAATATCTACCAGCGGTTCAGTAGCAAATTTTATTGGGCTTGTAAATTTTATTCCTCCAACATTGGCAAATGCGCGGCTCATGAATGTTGCGGCTTTATACAAGAATCCTGTAGTTAATTGCAGGGGTAGGAATATAATAACGCATATAATATTAAAGAAATCGTGAATAGTAGCTCCGCTTACAGCGCGTTTGAATTCTTCGCGGCGGCCGATATGTCCTATTGAGACAAGAGTATTTGTAACAGTAGTGCCGATATTAGCGCCCATGATTATTGGTATTGCGCAGGTTACGGTTATACAGCCTGAGCCGACCATACCAACAACAATAGATGTAGTAGTGGATGAGCTCTGGACTATGCTTGTTGCAAGTATACCTATAAATAAACCTACAAATGGATTTGATGTAGTTTTTATGAGATTTTCTGCAAACTCCTTCCCAAATCCTTTAAAAGCCACGCTCATAAGTCCGATGCTTACAAGAAATAGATAAACGAAAACTATGACAATTGATATCTGCAGGTAGGCTTGGAGACTTTTTTTATGCATATTATTTTTAATTTTAGAGATAAACTTCTTGAAGCGAAAGATTAGCATAAAGTTATTTGATTGTAAATAAATAAAAAATTGAAGATTTTTAGCTATCAGAAAAGCATAAAAGCGATAAAAATTTCATATTTCAAACTTGTTGAATAAATTTTAGTTTGGTAAAATAATTCTTTACTTTTATTGAAGCGTAGGCAGTAATATCAAATAATATTTAAACGGTAAAATTTGCATTTATGGATTTTAAGACTACTCCACTTTTTGAAGTACATAAAAAATTAGGCGCCAAAACCGCCCCTTTTGGGGGGTATCTTATGCCTATACAATATAAAGGAATAATCGAGGAGCATAATTGGACACGGACGAACTGTTCTATTTTTGATATCTGCCATATGGGCGAATTTATACTCCAGGGAGATGCTAAGAACAGCAATTTAGAAAGTATAGTTACTTTTAGTCTTGAATCTATGCCTCAAGGAGCTTGTAGGTACGGCTTTATGCTTAACGAAAACGGTTCTATCATTGATGATTTGATTGTCTATAGAATAGATGAGGAAGAGTGGATGCTTGTTGTAAATGCCGCGACTGAAAGTAAAGACGAGGCACATATAAAGAAAAATTTGTCCTGGGATGCGCATTTTAAAAATATCTCCTCAACTATTGCAAAACTTGACCTCCAGGGTCCTGAATCCGGGAATGTTTTAAGTAAGATTGTCGGCGATAAAATTAAAGCTCTTAAATATTATACATTTTCAGATTTTTTGATAAATGGAGAAGAATATCTTGTAAGCCGTACCGGTTATACAGGTGAGCTTGGATATGAGATTTATGCCGGCTTTGGTCATGTGGAAAAATTATGGAATATGTTCTTAGAAGATAAACGTGTTCAGCCTGCCGGACTTGGAGCGCGGGATACTTTGAGGCTTGAGATGGGGTATTCTCTTTATGGCCAGGATATTGATGAAACAGTATCTCCGCTCTCTCTTGCAAGCAGTAAGTTTATTGATTTTGATAAAGATTTTATAGGGAAAGATGCATTATTAGAGATTAAAAAGAGTGGTATTGAATCGAAATTGATATGTTTTAAGACAATTTCCCGTCGTGCTCC
>JAKLQT010000141.1 GCA_022013205.1 Candidatus Omnitrophota bacterium
ATACCTCTTTCTCTAACTACTTGCTATTCCTACATCTATCTTCCCTTCTATAATTCTATTCCGGAGTAAGCATTATTAGTTAAGGTCATCTGTAATGTCATAAAATTGTATTTACACTTTTTAATATTGTTTTGCAGTTTAGGTTTCGGTTGCGTCTAGTGGTTGCGTAAGAAACAAATAATAAAGGCGAAACCAAGACCGAAAGACAACACGGGCATCCTTACCTTTTACCGCAACCCAAGACTAAATTAATGTTAATACCAAATTACAATAATGCAAGTTATCCTTTTATTTTTCCTTTAAAGCTATTGAGTAAATCATTATATCTTTTCCCTTTTGCGCTAAGAATGAATCTGCGCCTGTATTCAGAAAGCGCTTTTATCCTTATCCACATATATTCATCAGGCATCAGGCCTTTTGCTTTTTCAGCCCATTCTATTACCAGCAGCCCCCTTTGTGTAAAGTATTCTTCTATACCCAACATAGCTATTTCTTTAACACCCTCAAGCCTGTACAAATCAAGGTGAAACAGCTTGCCTCCTTTAACATTGTATTCTTTAATCAGCACATAACTCGGGCTGTTCACTTTTTCAGGATCAATCCCTAATGCCTGTGCTATGCCTTTGACAAAAGTAGTTTTTCCGCAACCCAGGTTCCCGGATAAAGCAATCACTATATTTAAAGGAATCCCGCGGCAGATCTGCTCTCCAAGACGCATTGTTTCCTCGGGACTATTTGTAGTAAAATTAATCATCTCTAAAAATGCCGCCAACCGAGGCCCTTGGCTTTTCTCAGCTTGCCTTTTACATCTTTTATGCGCAATCCTTTGCCTTCTGTGGTGATTTCACCGATACAAGTTAGTTTTACTTTTTTAAAAGGCCAGCGCCTTTTTAAATCATCGGCACATGATTGAGGAACAGTAAAAAGCAATTCAAAGTCCTCACCTTGATAATAAGCATCTTCCAGGGTTTTTGCGTCTGGTGAAACCGGAATATTTTCCTGCCAGAGGACAGCGCCTTTTTTGCTCATTTCGATTATATGCCCCAGGTCACTAATCAACCCGTCTGAGATATCAATCATCGCATTTACCGGATACCTCTCTACCAAAAACCGGGCTTCTTTAAGGCGCGGCAGAAACTTAAGATGCCTGCCCGCGTGCGATCCGCCTAATCTGCCGGTCACAAAAACAAAATCGCCTGTGCAGGCACCATTGCGCAAGATAAATTTTTTCCCAACAGCAACACCGCACATACTCACATTAATAATTATTTTATGAGCAGAATTAGTGTCGCCGCCGATTATACTAAGCCCGAATTTTTTTGCTGTTTTATGCATGCCGCGGTAAATATCCAGGGCAATCGAGGCCTTAAGATTTTTAGGAAATGCAACACTTACAAGCGCGTAACGAGGCACGCCTCCCATAGCGGCAATATCACTTATTGAACAGGCGATTGCCTTGTGTCCTATAAACCGCGCAGCCTGATTACGCTTAAAGTGTACATCTTCAATAAGCATATCTGTGGTAAACAATAGAAATAAATTTTTTTCAAGCCTCACTACCGCGGCATCATCGCCTATGCCTTTTACCACGGATTTATGATTAACGCATCCTTTGGCAATAGCCCTGATAAAGTTAAACTCGCCAAGCTGTTTTAATGTTTTCATAATTTCATACCGCGTTTAATTTTGATTCTTTCTCAATTTTTTTATATTTTTGATATATGGCGGTTTAATAAGACAAGTATCAGCAACTATTCCACTAATCAGTGAATTTGGTATAACATCAAACGCGGGATTATAAATTTTAACTCCCTTAGCTACCATTGAGCGTTTGTACCAGCCTTCTCTTATCTCACACGCATCGCGCTCTTCAATAGGGATTTCACTGCCTAAGCTTAAACTCAGATCAAAGGTGGAATAAGGAGCAACTACATAAAAGGGGATCTTATGGAACGCCGCGAGCACGGCCAGCGAATAAGAACCTATCTTATTTGCCGCGTCCCCGTTGGCAGCGATCCTGTCCGCGCCGACAAAAATTTTATTGATTCTTTTCTGCTGCATAAGATATCCGGCCATATTATCACAGATAAGCGTCACGTCAATTTTATGTTTATAAAGCTCCCAGCATGTAAGCCGCGCTCCCTGCAGAAGAGGCCTTGTCTCACAGGAGTACACTTTTACATTTTTACCTAACTCATTTGCCCGGTAAATCACACCAAGTGCTGTTCCGCAGCCAACTGTCGCCAGCATTCCGGCATTGCAGTAAGTCATTATACGGTCATTTTTTCTAATAAGAACTTGCGCATTATCCGCCATTGCCAGGCAGCTTGCCTTATCTTCATCAATAATATCACCGGCTTCCTTGAGCATAAGTTTTTTTATCGCCATTACCGGTTTATTGCGATTGGCAACTGCCGTGTTTCTCATACGCCCAAGCGCCCAGGCCAAGTTCACCGCCGTCGGACGGGAAGACGCGATGTATTTGAAAAGCATATCGATATTTTTCTTTAACTCAGGGAAGCTTTTTTCATTTTTTTTGCTAAGGCCCAGCACCATGCCCAAAGCCGCGGCCGCGCCAATTGCCGGAGCACCGCGTACTTTTAAATCATGGATTGCCTGCCATAGCTGTTTTACTGTCGCGCAGCGCACATAAACCAAACAGCCGGGTAATTTAGTTTGATCAATTAGGACGATTTTACCTTTTTCCCAGGTTATTGTTTTAAACTTCAAGCTTTTTTTCTCCTTTATACACCCGCGTCTGATTGCGCCCCTCGCTCTTTGCTTTTTTTAATGCAACGCCTGCCTGATAAAAAAGTTCCTTTACGCCGCTTTGCGCGTAAAGGAACGAGCTTACGCCGCAGCTCACCGTAAGGCTAATCCCTTCATCATTGCTGCCGAACTTCGAAGTTATAATAAAGTTTCTTAACCTCTCAACCGCCAGATAAGAATCATCTATATCTGTTTCCGGCAGCAGCCAGCCGAATTTATCTCCTGAATACCGGCACAATATATCAGCCCCGCGGATATTGCCCTCAAGCATTTGAGCCATTTTTTTTAATATTCTGTCTCCGCTGGCATACCCCATCCGGTCATTTATCTGCCTAAAGTGATCAATATCAACGATCGCGCAGCAAAATTCCCGTTTATATCTTATGCTTCTGTGAATTTCATCCTCAATACGATGCTGAAAATACATCTTGTTATAAATATTAGTTAAAGCATCCTTCACCGAACATTTAACAAGCAAGTCAATCGCCTTTTTGGCATGCAGCAGATTTCTTATTCTAAGAAGCAGTTCTCTTTCATCCGCAGTCTTGTTTAAAAAATCAGAAGCGCCCATTTCAAGCCCGATAAGTTTTTCATCGGTTGTCCGAACTGTCGTATGGAAAAGCACAGGTACATAAGCATACTTTTCATGTTTTCTTATCCTCCTGCAAATTTCAAAACCATCCATATCAGGAAGAAGTACATCTAAAATAACCATGTCTATTTCCTGCTCTTCCAGAATATTAAATGCCTTTTTCCCTGTCTCCGCTATAAAAAGTTCATAAGGCTCATTTTTTAACTTCTGCGTCAGAAGCTCCAAATCATTGCGGTCATCTTCAACAACAAGAACTTTACTTTTCATCTCCCTGCTCCTTTCATTCCGGTGAAGCCTCCCTGCCATAACTTTACAGATAGAAAAGATATTATTTTCTGCCGTAAAAACTGATTCGATTACGCCCGCCTCTTTTTGCCTGGTATAAAGCCACATCGGCCTGAGTAACCAGCTCATCCATGCCCAGGGCTCCGCCTTCGATAAGTGAACTTATGCCAAAGCTTAAAGTAATTTTCCCTGGTTTATCGGTTTTAGTGAAAGCTGTTTTTTCAACAATAACGCGCATTCGTTCGGCAGTAACAAAGGCCCCTGGAAAATTTGTTTCCGGCAGCAGCAAACCGAATTCATCTCCGCCATAGCGGCAGAGCACATCGGCCGCGCGGGTATTGCGGCGCAATATTGCCGCCACATGCCGCAGCGCATCATCTCCGACAAGATGCCCGTACGTATCGTTAATGCTTTTAAAATTATCCACGTCTATAATCATGCAGCAGAATTCACGAATATAGCGCCGGCCGCGTTCAAATTCATCCATTAAACGGTGCTTAAAATATCTGCGATTATATACATGGGTAAGGCTGTCGATAACAGAAAGCCTGGCCATTTCATCATACTGCTTTTTATAACTCAGCAGATTCCTTATGCGTAATAAAAGTTCGCGTTCATCACAGCCCTTGCCCAAAAAATCAGAAGCGCCCAGCTGCAGCCCAAGCAGTTTATTATCCATATTAATTGAAGAGGTAAAAAAAAGTATAGGAATATTTAAGAAACGTTCTTCAGCCCGCAATCTTTTACATATTTCAAATCCATCCATGTCCGGCAGAAGCAGATCAAGAATAATTATATCCGGCTGGTTTTTTTCCAGCATTTCAAAAGCAGTTTTTCCGTCAGGCGCATGGATCACCGTGTATTTTTCTTTTGCCAATGTCACTTGAAGAAACTCAACATCTTTCTTGTTATCCTCAACTACAAAAATTTTACCTGCCACTTTCTTTTCTCCTATTTAGGAACCATAAGTAGATCGCGTTATTCGGGCACATTTCACTACAGCAAAGACAAAGAATACAGCGCCTGAAATCAAGCCTTAGGCGGCCCCGAACATCTTTAATCGCTCCCTGCGGACATATATTTTTACAGGCCATGCAGCCATTGCACTTAAGGTGATCTATACCCATCATCAACGGAATAAAACGTAACAAGCTTTTTGCCAATAAGTTAGGCATTTTAAACAAAGCCGAAATCTTCGGCAGATTAAAATCCTTTACTATAATATCTTCCAGGCACTCGCCGGCAATGTTAATATTATTTATATCCGCCTGCCCCAATTTCATACAGGCTGCGGCGTTAGTGCTGGGTACGCTTAAAGGCTCAAGCCCGATAATTTTTGATAGAATGGCATCAATGCTTAGGGCATCACTCGATGTTACAACCAGTCCAAGATGGTACGGATCCCCTGCCGCAGGCCCATCCCCATGCATGGCGATAACCGCATCTACAATGCTTAGCTGCGGCGTGGCTAAACTATAAATATGGGCAAGTTCCCCGGCAAATTTAATAAAATTCGGAGCTTGTTTATGTACGTGAACTTTATACAGGCCCGGTATAAGCCCGAACACATTCTTCAGGGCTGCCGTTATTACAGTAAGATTATGTGTTTTAAATTTCGGCAAAGAGAAAATCACATCAACTTCATCTATAATTTTGGCAAAAGGGATGTTGCCTTTTTTTACAATACTGTTAAACTGGATAAGCTGAACCCTCTCTTCATTCGCGACTTTTTCTATACCGCAGGATTTATATACCGACTGCGTTTTAACCAGGCCTCCTGGGCTGTCTCCTATAAAAATATTATCTGTCTGCGTTTTAACCAGCCTGATAACCGCCCTGATGAATTCCGGATGCGTGGTCACCGCTTCTTCCGGAGCCGCTTCCTTAAGCAGGTTCGGCTTCAGTAAAACCTTTTGCCCGCGCTTGAGAAAATTCTCAATGCCTCCGATCAAATCAACAGATTTTTTAACAGCGGCATAAATCTCCTCAGGGCAGTAACTCTGACATCGTATAATACTTACTTTTGATTGCATTTATCGGTTAATTATTGTTTATCATAAATCAAATATTAAAAAACAAACGCGCATTGCTTGTGGTAATATCCGCTACTTTTTCCTCATCCACATTTTTTATCCTGGCAACCTCCTGAGCAACGTATCGCGTATATGAGGGCTCATTGCGCTTGCCTCTTTTTGCCTGCGGAGTGAGAAACGGCGCGTCGGTTTCAAGGAACATTTCTTCAAGCGGAACATAATAAACAAGAGCTCTAAGGCCATCGGCTTTTTTATAAGTAATGTTCGCTGTAAATGATACCTTAAGCCCTGAATCCAAACAATCTTTCAAAAATTCTTTAGTTCCCGAAAAGCAATGCACCACAGCCTTTACCCTGTTTTTTAAATTATCTTTTAAAATCGCGAGCAGATCCTCATGCGCCTCTCTGCAGTGAAAAATAATCGGCAATTCCTTTACTTTGGCTATTTCAATAAAAGCGCATAAAAGTTCCTGCTGTTTTAATTTTATTTTTCTCTCAATTGAGTACTCTCTGGATTCATGGTTATAATAATCGAGTCCAACCTCTCCTAACGCGACAACTTTCTCATTGTCAGTAAGCACGCGAAGCCGTTTCAGCTCATCCTCGCCTGTTTTAAGGGCATAATGCGGGTGGATCCCGGCTGCAGCAAAGATAAAATCATACTCCGCCGCCAGCTTTAAAGACGCAACCGCACCGCTTAAATCAGCAGCAACATTTATTATATAGCCTATACCCTTTTCTTTGGCTCGGTTTATAACATCTTGCCTGTCCGCATCAAACTGTTCAAAATCAAGATGGCAATGAGTATCAATCAGCATTCTCTATCCTTGGGAACAACGGTTTGCCTTTTTTAACCTTTTCACTGCCGAACTGCTCCTTGATTGCCTCTGAGGCCTGCGGCATAAACGGAAAAAGATTTTCCTGCACCTTTTTGATCACATGCGCAAGCACAAAAATAAAATCTTTTAATTCCTCTTCTTTTTTTTCTTTAAACAAAATCCACGGTTTTGTATCTTCAATAAATTTATTCGCCGCGTTTATTACTTCCCATATCTTAGCCAGGCTTTGAGAAAAATTATACTCCCGCATCTGCTCATCCACCGCACCGCTTAGGCCCTGGGCAAAAGCAAACAATTCCTTGCCTGATGTTTGGCTATAACTCTGAGGAAGATCGCCTTGAAGGTATTTTTCCACCATAGTCAACGATCTGTACACAAGATTCCCCAGATCATTGGCCAGATCGCTGTTGATGCGCCGGATCAACGCCGCCTCAGAAAAATTCCCGTCCTCTGTGAAAGAAAATTCCCGCAGTAGAAAATAACGCAGGCTGTCTGTTCCATACTTCGCAACCAGTTCCACAGGATCTACTGTAGCCCCTGTACTTTTTGATATTTTTTCTCCGCTCAGGTTAATAAACCCGTGCACAAAAATAGTTCTTGGCAGCTGGATATCGGCTGCCAGCAAAATAGACAGCCAGACCATGGTATGAAACCAGAGAATATCCTTGCCGATCATGTGGATATCAGCAGGCCAGAATTTTTTAAAACGTTCGCCCTGCGGATATCCCGCGGCACTGATATAATTTATCAGGGCATCAAACCAGACAAAGATCACGTGTTTCTCGTCCCCCGGCCAGGGGATTCCCCAGGTAAAGTTCGAACGAGATATACTTAAATCCCGTACCCCCTCTTTTATTCTGTTGATTATTTCATTGCGCCGGGTTTTTGGGAAAATAAAATCTTCGTTTTTTTCGATATGCTCTAAGACAGCTTGAGCATATTTGCTCATTTTAAAAAAATAACCTTGCTCTTCTATCCATTCCGCTTTCTTGCCGTGTACCGGGCAATTACCCTGATTAAGATCGCATTCACAATAAAAAGATTCACAGTCGACACAATAAAAACCTTCGTATTTGTCTTTATAAATATCTCCCTTTTGTTTTACTTTTTCAAGCAGAACAAGAGCAGCCTTAATATGCCTTTGTTCTGTGGTACGGATAAAATCATCATTTGAAATATTAAGCACTCCGCAAAGCTTTAAAAACTCCGCGCTCATTCCATGAACAAAATCTTGAGGGGTTTTATTCTCACGCTTAGCGTATCTTTCTATTTTCTGCCCGTGTTCATCGGTTCCAGTGCACAGAAAAACCTCTTTGCCTTTTAATCTCTGCCACCTGGCTATTACATCCGCCAGGATTTTCTCGTAAGCATGCCCGATATGCGGCTTGCCTGAGGGGTAATCAATTGCTGTAGTTATATAAAATTTATTTCTTTTTTCCATGTTTATTTTTACATGTTTCCTTTAATGAAATTTCCATTTTCCGTTCATCATCCAACTCAACTTCAACCGTCTGCTTTAAAGTATGCACCGCGATAACTCTCCCCCGGCCCTCCGGAGTTTCAATATACTGCCCTTCTTTCGGCAGACACTTGGAAAATTCTTTATAGGTATGATATTCATACCCCAGACAGCACATAAGCCGCCCGCAAAGCCCGGAAATCTTTTCCGGATTCAAAGGCATATTCTGCTGCTTGGCCATGCGAATTGTAACCGGCTCAAAGTCCTTTAAAAAGGACGCGCAGCAAAGGTTCCTGCCGCAAGAACCATATCCCCCAAACATCTTCACCTCATCGCGTACCCCTATCTGTTTAAGCTCTATCCGGGCTTTAAAAAGATGCGCCAGGTCCCGGACAAGCTCTCTAAAATCAATACGCCCCTCCGCGGTAAAGTAAAATGTTACTTTACTGCGGTCAAATGAGTATTCGGCCTCAACCAGTTTCATCGACAGCTTGCGTTCATGCATTTTCTTCTGTGCTGTATCAAAAACGCTTTTTATCTCTTGCCGGTTTTTCGCGATTTGCTCCAGGTCATGAGCGGTAGCTACCCTGATAATAGGCTTGATCGCGCCTTTAATTTTTTCAGCAGTCGCGTGTTCTGCCTCAGAAATAACAAATCCATAGTCAATACCCCGTTCAGACTCAACGATAACAATATCCAGCGGTTTAACTTCAATATTATTTGTATTAAAATTTATAACTTTGCCTTGCTTGCGTAACCTGACTTCAATAATCTTCAATTTAATCACCTCAATAAAAGCGATAGATCAGAGCGGCTTTTGTTAATAGTTTTTATCAGTAAATCTATTGCTAGTTTTATATTCGCGTTGCCGTTAATATAGTCTTTCGTGCCAAGTGCGTCATCAATAAGCATCTGGATATCTGCTGCGGAAAAGCTTTCCGACCAGCACCGCAGAGTTTGCCCGGATTGGCCGCTCATAAAATTTACAGCTTCAACACCCAGTTTTATCATAAGCATATCCCTGAATACACATACTAATTCCCGCAGCAAATCCCCTGCCTGGTTTCTCTCGATGAGCCCAATATCCTCATACAATTTTTTTTGCGCCTCCTGATCATTTTTATCGAAAAAACCCGCGATGAGTTGATCCCTTTTTTCAAAATCAGCATCACTGCCTGATGCGTCTTGAAAAAAACGAATCCGCCCGCAGCGTGAGACAACCGTAGGCAGCAGCTGGCTTATACTGGGTGTAATTAAAATTAATACCACACCCGCGGGCGGTTCTTCAAGCGTTTTCAACAAGGCATTTGCCGCGGCCACGTTCAAACGCTCCGCGTCCTGTATAATAAATATCTTCTTTTGCGCCTGGAAAGGCTTTACGCTGACACGCTCTTTAAGCAAGCGGATATCCTCGATTTTTATGACTGTTGATCCGCCTGCGACTGCAAGCCGGTAAAGGTCAGGGTGGCTGCCTTTGGCAAGCATCTGGCAATCGTTACACACTCGGCAATATCCCGTGTTCTCCTTGACGCCTGAACAAAATAGCCCCTTAGCCATCTCCAGGACTTTTTTGACGATTGTGTTTTTATCCGGGCCTTCGATTAAAAAAGATCCGGACTGAATCGTTTTTATCAACTCTGCCGCGCAAACAGCCGTGCTATCTGCTTTTTGTAGATTTAAGCGCATTTAAAAGTATCACCCTTACCTTATCTTGAACACAAACCACATCTTCTTTCGCGTTAATAATTTTTATTCTTTTCGGGTTTTCTTTAGCAATCCTAAGATATCCCTGCCGCACCCTTTCATGAAAAGCCAGTTTTCTTTTCTCAAAACGATCATTTCTACCGGAGCGCACAAGTCCGATTCCGGGGTCAATATCAAACAAAATCGTCACATCAGGAATTGCCGCACCCATAGCAATCTTATTTAACTCCCTTATAAGCTTGAGATCTACTCCCGACCCATAACCCTGGTAAGCAATAGTCGCGTCCGCATAGCGGTCAAGAATAACCACGTCTTTTTCTTCAAGCGCCGCATCTATTTTTTGTCTTCTTAATTGGTCACGGGCCGCGATAAAAAGCAGGGTTTCCGCGAAATTGCTGAGTTTTCCTTTGCTGTAGAGCAGGATATGGCGTATTTGCTCGCCTAACACAGAAGATCCGGGTTCTCGCAAGACAGTGTATTTTATGCCTTTATTCTTTAAATACTTGCATAAACGCCTGGTTTGCGTACTCTTGCCAGTGCCTTCAACCCCCTCAAAACTAAGTAAAATTCCACGTTTTTTAGACATAATTCACCTATATGATTTTAACAAATATCTCCTTATAAAGCAAGTCTTTACAAATACTTTGGACTTTTAAAAATTCCCACAAAATTTGGCGAGAAAAAGCAAGTAGTCAGACTAGACCCAACTCCTAGATAGAAAACACGTTTCCTTTGCTTATCAAACAGATAGGGGGAATTGTATTTGCGGATTTTAATTAGGCGATTTACAAGGATGTGTAAAAATCGACTGATTACCTCACAGACAACCAGGGATGGCTTTCGAGAATGAGTAAATACAATTTCACCTGGCTGTTTACCCCGATTTAACTCTTAAATAACTTTTTCACCTTTTAAGGGATTATACTTCTTTCTCTAAACCTCTATCTTCCCTTCTATAATTCTATTCAAGAGTTAGGGACTAGAGAATAAGCCGGTTATTTGCCGCTTGAAGTCAGAGATAAAGAGGTATGTTTAATCCCTTTTATCGCGCCTAAGGCACGGGACAAATCAAGAATAATGCTATTCTTACCTCTGCAGGCGATAATTTCCAGGCAGTTATCATGGTCAAGATGTATATGCTGGCTGGAAATAATCACCTTTTGAAAGTCATGCTGAACATCCATGACTTTATTAACCAGCTCTCTTTTATGATGGTTATACACCAGGCTGATAATTGCAACAATATTCACATACTTGTTCTGCCAGTTACGCTCAATAAGCTTATTGCGCATAAGCGCGGCTATAGCCTGCGAACGGTTTGAATATTTCTGTTTTAAAATCAGCTTATCAAAACCATCCAGCAGCTCTGCCTCAACAGAGACTCCAAAACGAACTAGTTTTGCCACTATACATTCCTTGTTTTTACATCAATAGATAAATTAGACTGCTACAACCTCTTTTATGGAAGGCATTTCTTCCTTTATTCTTTTCTCAATGCCCATTTTTAAAGTCATCTGGGACATTGGACAACTGCCGCAGGCTCCCTTCAGGCGTACTTTTACTATGCCCTCATCCGTTACATCAACCAGCTCAACATCTCCGCCGTCAGCCTGAAGCGCCGGCCTAATCTCTTCTAAAAGCTTCTGTACCTTTTCTTTCATTTTTGTCCTCCTATCAATATTCACCACAGAGTACACAGAGTTCCACAGAGAAAACATCTAAACACAACTAAAAAATTATCAGTCCTTTTATTAACTATATGCTGTAAATGGCATTATATGTCATCTCATTTTAAAATTCAGGGCAACAGAAAAACTTGTTTTTCTGATTGGCAATGAATTGGTAAAATGAGCTTTCGACTTTGTCGAAACAGCATATAGTTAATCTTATTTTCGTGTCTTTCGTGGTTTAAATATATATTATTTCTTGCCCCGTGCCCTCTGCCCGCCTCGCCGTATTCCGACAGGCGAGGTCTCGCCACGCTTTTTGGCGGATGTGCTCTGTGGTTAATTTCTTTCATAATTTTATCATTTTACTTTTGACACTACCTGCCTATACAAATTATACCTATAATTTAAACTGATTAATTTTAGCTATTTTATCATAACTTTATTAATTTGAACAGATTTAACGAAAAGCAGATTAACAGGCTGACAAGACCAGGTTCCTATCTAATCAGTCACAATTAAAAATGAAGAGCTTTATTTAATGCCGCTGATTAAAACTAGTCCCAGAATTAAAAATAATATGGCAAGCAACAGCTTCACAGATGCAATATTTCGAGTGAAAATCGCGGAGATTTTTTTGGAATTAACCCCGGCATAAGTTATTGCGAAGACAACCAAAAGCGGGACAATAAACATAAAATTATAAAGCAGGAGATACGATAGTGATTTAATGAACATCTTTCTTCCCTGGAGAATATAAATAATCGTCGGCAAATACACCTGGCCTGTGCAAATTGACTCCAATAAAGAAACCGACACCCCCAACAATATAGTGCCGAATACCATATGGCCAAAACGCATTTTGCTGCTAATCAGCCTGTTTATGCGCAGCCTGATATTTTCCGGCAGCTTAAGCCTTATGTCTGAGGGATTATTGCTAAGCCTGTACCGTAAAAAATCGAGAAAATTAAAAAACGCCAGAATAAACGCCATAACAACCGCCGCGAACGCGACAAAACGAGCAATCCCGTAATTGACAGAGAATATTTTTATTACCTTAAGCGCTCCAATTCCTATCAATAAATAAGTCAAAAATACAGATAATGAAAATAGGCTGCCTATGATCAACACTTCCCTTTTAGTCTTTTTAAGTAATGAAAGCATTGATATAAAGAAAATGATAGTTACAAATGCGCAGGGATTGATACCATCCACCAAACCTGCAAGGCCGACAACAGCAAAGTTAAACCTTAAAAACTTCCGCTCGATTAGCTTCCCCGTGGCTTGTAAATTATTTTCTTTTTCTAAAATCTCCTTAGGTGTTACTGTTTTTGAACCGTTTGATAGCTCTTCCTGAATAATACGCTCTAAGTTAGCCCTGATATCCCTGCTGCCGGCTAAACACTGCTCTCCGACAAAAATCTTGATAGCATCATCACGCTCATTGTTGTATTTCTGCTCATATAGAAGCTGTAAGGCAAAAGAATCGCTCTCATTAACAGCAATATGCTCAAACTCCACTGCTCCTTTAAATTTCTCTAAAATTTCCGGCAGAAAGTTGTTTTTTAATAGTTCACATTCTTCACAGGTAGATGATGAAAAAAGATAGAGCATTAAAGGCTGGTTTTTAAATTGCTTATATCCGAAAGAAGCAGTGCTTATTAACAATATAGCAATTATCAATAGAATAGTGGAATATCTCATGTTTTTAATATATCATAGTAACTATTATGAGAACTACTATTTTTTGTAAAATTCCTGTTATTATATTAATATGTATCGCAAT
>JAKLQT010000142.1 GCA_022013205.1 Candidatus Omnitrophota bacterium
AAGATATTCTCCGGGCGATAAATAAAATAGATAAATATGCCGGGAATTTTACTGTTTTGCGGCTAAAAAAGAATCCTTTGATTATTGATGGTATTGTTAAAAATCTCGAAATTATTGGAGAGGCAGCAAAAAATATCCCTGTGAGCGTAAAAGAAAAGTATCAAGAGATTGAGTGGAAGAAAATAACGGGATTACGTGATATATTGGTGCATGAATATTTTGGAATAGATATGCAAATAATATTGGATATTATTAAAAATAAACTTCCGGATTTGAAAAAGAAAATCACCCACGCTATAAAAACGGATTGATAATTCTCCTGCTCGGAATTAACCCCCAACGCCACTAATGGCTCCCTCCACAATGCATGGTGGGCAGGCGTATCGTCTAAAAAGGCAACGGTCGCGGTAATTAGCTTATATAGCTCATAGAGAAACGATAAAAGCTACAGGTTGCAAAAAGCATCCGAAGTCCGAGGGACGAGGGACGCAAAAGAAGTTATAAGTTACGAGTGATGAGTGACGAGTGAAAGCATAAAGCAGAAAGCGCTTCGCGCTTGGCTCATAGCTCTTAGCTCTTAGCATAAAGCATAAAGCATAAAGCATAAAGCTAGAAGCGGGAAAAAGATAAAGAACGAGAAAGCGTAAAGCGAATAGCAATTAGAAAACTAAAGAACTGGAGTGAGAGCTCTGGTGAGAGCTCTGGTTCTTGTTTTTTTTAGGGAAAAATGGTATAAATAAAAGAGTTGACCATTAGGGAATAAGAAAACTGAAGGACGAAGGACGCAAAAGAAGTTATAAGTTACGAGTGATGAGTTATGAGTTACGAATTATGAGTTATGAGTGAAAAGCTGAAAAAGTGTAAATTTATTGAGTATTAAGTAAAAACTGATAAAATCTTGTATTAGAGGGAAAACTATGGTTAAAATTAAGACAGAAAATTTAGTTAAGGTGGGGGTGATAGCGGTATTGCTGGGGGTGATTTATTATCCGGCTTTTGTCTGGATGTGGGCGCGTTGGAACACTGCGGATACATATTACAGCCATGGGCCGCTTGTAATAATAGCCTCTTTATTCTTTCTATGGAACATGAAGGAAGAGTTAGTGAAATCAAAGCTCTTGCCGTCTAATAAGGGTATCATCCTTATGGTGCCGGCTTTAATAATGCATATATCCGGGGCTTTGATAAGGTTCTATTTTGTTTCCGCTGTTTCTTTAGTGATAATGTTTTTCGGCATAATACTTTACTTTTTTGGTATGGAAACGGTAAAGAAAACTCAATTTCCTCTTTTTTATTTAGGTTTTATGATTCCTGCTCCTTTGGTTGTGATTTCTAATATAGTCATTAGAATGAAGCTTTTTGCCTGCAGTATGGCTGCGGTTTTGCTGAATAAGATCGGGCTGCAGGCTGTTCGGGATGGGAGTATTATTAAAATGTCAAGGTCTTATCTTGAAATAGAGGCGCCTTGCAGCGGGTTGAGGTCATTGATTGCTCTTTTGGCTTTTGGCGCGGCTTTTGCCTATATGACCAAGCATAATTTGTTTAAAAAGTGGGTTCTTTTCTTAGCGGCTTTTCCCATAGCGTTATTTGCTAATGTGATGAGGATTGTTTTGCTGGGATGGGTAAGTGAAGTATACGGTATGAAAGCAGCTCAAGGGTGGGTGCATGATTTTTCAGGGTATTTGTTGTTTGCAGCAGCAGCTGTAGGAATGCTTGTGGTTAATAGCCTTCTAGCGTCTAATAAAATAGATGATGAACGCTTAGAAGTCTAGTGGTAACTCATAACTTATAATTAGGCATTGAGTATATGGATAAGAGATTTATAGTTTTAGTTTGGATTCTCCTTATTGGAGTGGGTTTGTCATTTGTGTTCAAGCCTGTAGATATAGATTCGGGGATTGATGAAAGGGTTTTGAATCTACCGAGAGAGCCTGGTATCTACAAATCGAAAGATATTGAGCTTGAAGATAGGATTTACGATATTCTTGAGACAAAAAATGTAGTTATGCGGCATTATTTCAAAGAAGGCGAGCTGCCGATTTTATTTTATCTGATATTTTCAAAAAAAACACACAAAACATCTGATCCTCCTGAAAACTGCCTCAGCGGAGAGGGAAGGGCGATTATTAGTAAAGAATTAGTAGAACTGCCTGGATTTAATTTCCCGGTAAATAAACTTTTAGTTGAAAAATCCGGCATTAAAGATATGTATTTATATTGGTTTATAGCCGGTGATGAATTTTTCGATAATTATGTTGGACAGCGTTTAAAACTTATAATGTCTTATTTAAAAAGATGTCCGCAAAGCGGGGGGCAGATCCGAATATCTACAGAGGTTACAAAAAATAATGAACAGGCTGCAATGAAAAGGCTTGAGGAATTTATTGCGGAGATGATGCCCTACCTGAAAGAACTGCTTAAATAGCCGATAGCTGATAGGAAAACTGAAGGACGAGGGACGATCGCTTCGCTAGGACGAGGGACGCAGGACGCAAAATAAATTATAAGTTACGAGTGATGAGTGACGAGTGAAAGTATAAAGCAGAAAGCGATTCGTGCTTGGCTCATAGCTCTTAGCTCATAGCATAAAGCATAAAGCTAGAAGCGGGAAAAAGATAAAGATAGAAAAAGCGTAAAGCGGGGAAAGACTGAGGGACGATCGTTTCGCTAGGACGAAGGACGCAGGACGCAAAATAAATTATAAGTTACGAGTGATGAGTGACGAGTGAAAGCATAAAGCAGAAAGCGCTTCGCGCTTGGCTTCCGCCACAAAGCATGGCAGGCAGGCGTAGCGGTTGAAAGGGACTACTGCTGAAAAATGGGAAACGTTGCCTATATTTACTATTGTAAATACATCAGGTTTATGGTATTATTATAGCAGGCTGGTATGAGCGAATTTAAATGGAATGAATTGAAAAATAAGAGATTAAAAGAAACAAGAGGGATTTCTTTTGAGGAAATTTTAGGTTCTATGTTTTTATCTTTAGAAAAACATTCTGCCAGAAGAAATCAGTTTATTATGCTGTTTGAATATAAGGAATATGTTTGGGTTGTTCCGTGTGTATTTGAGAAGGATTATATTTTTCTCAAGACTTTGTTCCCTAGCCGTAAATATACTCAAAAATACAAATGAGGGGGGATGACATGAAAAAGATTAGATTAACAAAAGAAGAAAAAAAAATAGAAGATAGTTTAATGCGGGGGGAATATATAAAGGTAAAGGGAGCTCCTTTAAATAAAATTCAAGAAGCTCTTATTGCCCGGAAAAAGGATAGGACAATGACAATACGCGTTAATAGTGATGATATTGAAAAAATAAAAAAGAAAGCAGAAAAGATAGGAGTAAAATATCAGTCTTTTATTTCTGAGATTTTACATCAAGTAGCGCAGTAAACTTTGCCTTATTAAAACTGAGTGAGGCCTTGGCTGACAAAGGGGATGGGGCCACAAACCATTGACAAATCCCTAAAGCCCGCTAATGACTTCTTTGCTGCATTTAGCGCCGTGAGGACCCGAGGACCGAGGGATGATCGCTTCGCTAGGACGAAGGACGCAGGACGCAAAATAAGTTATAAGTTACGAGTGATGAGTGACGAGTGAAAGCATAAAGCAGAAAGCGATTCGCGCTTGGCTCATAGCTCATAGCATAAAGCATAAAGCTAGAAGCGGGAAAAAGATAAAGGACGAAAAAGCGTAAGGCTAGTAGCGATTAGGAAAACTAAAGAACCAGAGTGGGAGCTCTGGCTCTTTTTTTTGTGCATTAAAAATAAAATTGGTTAGAAATTTGCATAATTATAAAAGTTGTGGTACTCTTTCTTACTTCTGAAAAAAGGTGGTTATGCAGTCAAAGTAGTTTGACTTTAAAAATATGCACACTGAATATTGAGTAGTTTACTTATTTTTGACGGCTAAAAAGCTGATAATGGGTGGTAAAGGAGCTCAAGAGGTAAGTCTAAATCAGAGAGGAAAAATGAAATTTCTAACAGCTTTTCGAATAATATTAATTGGAATGCTTATAGTTAGCACCGCTGGATGTAAGCTTAAGTGGAGTGATTCTAATAGTTTTATCGAAAATATGGAAACTCCAGTAATAAATGAAGGAAAAGAAGATGTGCCTGAAGATGAAATTATTCCTAATATACCAGAGGATGAGCCTCTTCTGTTTCTACCTGAAGAGCCAAGCCAGAATCCATTAAAAAAGGAACAGTTTAAAAACTTACCTAACCCTCTGGTTTTTATTATTATACCAGAAAATGAAGGTCCGACTGAACAAGATCCACAGCCCGCGGATGAGAATAATCCTGTGCCTGAACCCATTACTATATTGCTGCTTGGGCCGGCGCTGTTGGGGTTGCTAGGGTGCAAGAGAAAGAAAAGCTAGCAGCATTTGAGATAAACATTGATGGCCCATGGCTGATAGCTTTTAGAAAAAACGATAAAAGTTACAGGCTGCAATTTCATTCAATGGAAACTTTATAAAACCACAAATTATTTTTCATTTGACTATTGTAAAAAAAATAATTTGTGTTATTCTTATTAAAATTATATTCTTTCCGGCTTTAAATTATGAGCTTTAATGTGTTGAATTATGCACCTAAGGTGTTTAATTTTTTAAACAAAATTCATTGCTAAATCAAATAGTAACAAAATAGGAAAGGGGAACTAACTTAAACAGCATTTTTAAAAAGACCTTAAATGTTTTAGTTTTAGGATCTTATCTTGTTGAACAAAAAAAATAAAAAACCGTACAAATCAAGATACTTGGCACAGTATGTGCTTAAGATTACAAGTCACAATTTAAGTAATTAGGAAGGGTTAAATGAAAGTAATAAATAATATCGCAAAAATTAACATTAAAATCCTGGGGATTGCACTGATCGTGTATTCATTCCTGGTAATACACAAGGTTATGGCAATGTCAGTTGAAGAGGCTGCTGTTTTGCAGCCTTATGGGATGCTCGCCTTTTTGCTTGGAGCCGGCAGCGCGTTCCTGAGATTCGCGCAGAGACAGTTTCCCAGGATGAAGAGAGGTTTTGATATTGTTTTGGCTAGTTTAGGGGTAGTGGTAACTTTTCCTTTGGTGGCTATTTCTGCTCTTTTAATAAAATTATTTTCACCTCAAGGGCCGGTTTTTTACACACAAACCCGTGTTGGGATGAATGGTAAAATTTTTGAAATTTATAAATTACGTTCAATGAAGCCTGATGCTGAGAAGGGTACAGGAGCTGTATGGGCAGATGAAGATAATGACCCCAGAGTTATCCCAGTGATAGGTAATTTCTTAAGAAAATCTCATATTGATGAAATACCTCAATTTATTAATGTGTTAATGGGTGATATGAGTGTTGTGGGGCCAAGGCCTGAACGTCCGGAAATTGTTAGCGAGCTTAAAGTTAAGGTGTTTCAGTATGAAAAAAGATTAAACGTAAGGCCCGGGATAACCGGACTTGCTCAAATAAGACATAGATATGATAAGACATTGACGGATGTTAAGAAAAAAGTAAAACTTGATCTTCTTTATATAAGGAAGATGTGCCTTATCGGTGAGTTAAGAATTCTTTTCCTGACTGTTTTGGTGGTGATTAAGGGGAAGGTTATTGGGTAAATTAGCTCATAGAAAATAAGTTATGAGTGACGAGTTATGAGTTACAAGTGAATAACAAAAAAAGAAAGAAACAAGTAGCGAGAAGAATGACTGAAGGCCGAAGGACGATCACTCACCTTGTTCGTTAGGACGAAAAAGCGTAAAGAGTAAAGAGTAAAGCATAAAGCAGAAAGCGCTTCGCGCTTGGCTCGTAGCTCGTAGAAAAAGCGTAAAGCAAAGCGATTAGTGGGAAAAATAGCGGGAAGCGATTAATTTAGAGAAGAAAATACCAGGTTATAGAGTTGAAGGACTATAACTTTTAACAATAAAAAAATTAATTAAAACTGAACTAATTTTTAAAAAAGGAGTTAGCCATATGAGAAAAGTAGGGTTAGTAATGGTATTGCTATTATTAGGGATGTTTTTAGCAACAGGGACGGTAGAAGCGGTTGTCATAAGCAATATGTTGGATCCGCTTGATCCTCTATATTTTTCAGTAGATGTGGGCCCTTCAGGTAGTGCGAGTTCTATGTATTTCAGCGGGGGAAATCAAGTTTATGAGTACAACTCCTTTCTTGATATAGATGGAAGCGTTTTTGATTTGAATGACTTTGATGTAACTTCACAAATGTCTGGGGTTACCATGGATTATCAATATGTGAGCCAAGTTTACTCCAGCGGCACTATCGATGTAACCGTGTTATCACAGATTGGGCTAGGTTCTCAACGATTTCAGACCAATTATAGCATTATGCCGAGCGTTGCCCTCACGAATGTAAATTTCTTTCAGTACTTAGATGCTGACCTTGGAGCTTATGTTTCTGATGATTTTGCTACAACAAGTATCCTTCCATCTGGTTCGAGGAGGTTGATCTTATATGATAGCCCTCCTTCCTTGATCTCAAGTATAGGTTTAAATAGCGGCGGAATGAGCGAAGGCTTGCTTACAGGATGGGAGATTGATGAATATTCTACATTACTTGATAACATCTCATCAGGCAACTATGATTTGAGAAATGGTATCTTTTCCAGTCAGCCAGCTGATCAAACTATGGCGCTTCAGTGGACATTGGGTAATATCGCTGCGAATGCTTCATTTAACATTGAGTCTGAGGTAACGGTAATACCAGTACCTGAACCGATGACAATGCTGCTTTTTGGGCCTGCGTTGCTTGGTTTAGTAGGGTTTAAAAGAAGAAAAGCGTAAGCATTTCTTCTTTGGCTGATAGCTGATAGCTCATGGCATAAAGCAGGAAAAATAGTTATGAATTACGAGTTATGAGTTATGAGTGAAAAGCAAGAAAAGCTAGAAGCATCTGACTATGGCTTGCGCCACAAGGCACGGCGGACAGGCATAGCTGATGGGAAAAGAAAAAAAAGTGTATGGCTTTTAAAATAGCGGGAACCATGTGAAAAATCAACAAATATTGCTAGTTGAAAGGAATAATTCAGAGGAAGGGTTGAAAGACGCTTCCTCTTTTACTTTATGCATTAAAAATAGTTAATTTAACTTTTAATTAAGAAAGGAGTATAATGTGAAAAAGCTATATTTAGTTTTGTTAGTTTGTATTTTGTCGTTCGGCTTATCAACACCGGCATTTGCGCAGTTTATTAACGGTGGATTTGAAGATGGAAATTTTACAGGTTGGACACAAAATGGGGGTAGGTATAACTGGGGCGGAACATATTCTTATTCTGGAGATCCTGGAAGATCTGCAATAGTAGGTGCTGGAACAGATCCATATACCGGTGGAAATCTGAGCACAGTGTATAGCGGTAATTACTCTGCAAGAATAAATAACTATGACAATAGATATCACTTTTCTACTATTACGCAGGACACGGTATGGAATGATAGTAATATTTATTTTGCCTGGGCAGCAGTTATTCAAGACCCGGGACATATTTACCCTGGTCATATGAGAGTTACGCTTAATAATCTAACCGACTCAACGTCTCTATATGATTTTCAAATTGACTACTACAATCAAAGTGGTGCGACATGGCATACATATAACGACTGGGGATACACTGACTGGAACGTAGTTCAGCTTGATACATCAGCGCATCTAGGTGATACATTACGGCTGAGTATACTTGCGTCTGATTGCGGAGCTGGAGGTCATGGCGGATATGCTTATTTAGATGGATTTGGAGCTGTAGCGCCACCTCAGGGTGATGATAACCCAGTGCCTGAGCCGATGACAATGCTGCTGTTTGGGCCGGCGTTGTTGGGACTGGTGGGGTTGAAAAGAAGAAAAGCGTAAGCATTTCTTCTTTGGCTGATAGCTCATAGCTGATGGCTGATAGCTGATAGCTCAAAGCCGAAGTCCGACGGACGATCGTTTGCTTCTCTCACTAGGACGAAGGACGCAAAGGCCACCACATGTTTTTAGTTTATGCAAGCTCGTAACAGTAAAGTTTATAACAGCTTATGGCTAATGGCTGATAGCGTGAAGCATGAAAAGCATGCTAGCTTCCTCCAAAATGCTTGGCGGACAGGCATGGAAAAGCAGGAAAAATAGTTATGAGTTACTAGTTATGAGTTATGAGTGAAAAGCAAGAAAAGCTAGAAGCATTTGACTAGCTCCCGCCACAAGGCACGGCGGACAGGCATGGGAAAAGCAGGAAAAATAGTTATGAATTACTAGTTATGAGTTATGAGTGAAAAGCAAGAAAAGTTAGAAGCATCTGACTATGACTTCCGCCCCAAGGCACGGCGGACAGGCTTGGGAAAAGCGTAAAGCTTAAGCTGAAGGCTGGAAGCAAAATAAATGTAAATAATAAATGTAAATAATTATTGACTTCTATACGAAGTAGTAGTAAACTCTATTAAGCGCTCAGGGATGAGACGTAAGTCAAAAGGCCCTGAGCGCTGTTTTATTAAAAGTTAACTAATTGAAAATGAAGGGCTTGAGGCTATTGACAAGCAGGTTTTAATAAGGTATACTTCACCAACCTATTTTTTTGGCTTGTTTGTCTAAAAAAAACAACAGTGTTTAAAACGTAGATGTTTACATGAAAGTCCGACGGGAAGATCGGAAATTGTTGAAAAGAATTGACAATTTCTAGGACACAAGACACATGTCACAAGTTACAGGGAAAAGCGAAGACCGAAAGACGATCGTTCCCGTTGGTCACTAGGACGACGGACGCGGTTTTAAGTAAAAAGGTAAGAGTAAAAAGCATAAAGCAGAACAGTAAAATAGTTTTTTTTAGCGAGCGAAGAGAGCGTTCGTCCTTCGTCCTAAAGCCTGCCCGCCAATCTTTATGGAGGGAGCGGAGCGAATGGTCGTCCCTCGGACTTCGGTCATAACTTGTAAATGAGGATGTATGCAGAAAAACAAAATTTCGCAAGGGGCTTTGATTCAAAAGTCATGGGCAGGAGCCTTTGATATTATCTTCGGGGCAAATAGTATCAGTATTCCTTTTGTTATTATTGCTGTACTGGAATTGATTGGAATAGTAGCGTTGTTTTTCGCCATACAGCCTCCATTGGTTAAATATATTACACCTGTTGTAATGCGTTTTTGGGGCCGGCAGTTCCTGCATTATCCTTTCAGCCTTCTTCTTTTAGCGCGGTTATTTAACTATTTACAGATTGTTTTGGCTGTAGTGCTTGGTACTTTTGCTTCAGGGCTTACTATCAGCAATGTTTTTCAATACTCTCAAACAGAAAATTTTTCTTATAAAACCGCCTTTAAAAAGACATTGTTTAAATATGTCAGCCTAATCATAATTACTATTTCAGTGTTTTTCCTGGTTAAATATGCCTATTCTATAGAACAGAAGGTGCTGGTCAAGATTATGATGAAGGGGCAGAGTTTCCTGGGGTTAAGGCGCGAAGACTGGTCAATGCTGTTTATGGTTTTCGGATTAATCTCGGCAGGCTTTGTGCAAAGCTTGTTTATTTTTACCCACACTGCAATTATGATAGATAATAAAAACTTTATTACGGCAATATTCAGGAATATCGCGTTTGTTTTTAAAAATTTATTTGCCGCGTGTGTTCTGGTAATTGTTCCTTTGCTTATTTATATACCTATAACATTATTAAAGGGAAACCTGTTTGAGCTTATGAAGCGGACCAGGCCTGAAATTGTATTTGCTGTTTTGGCCTTTGGGGTAATTGCAACTCTTTTTATTAATATCCTTATTACTATTTCTGCAACCAACGCTTATTTTCTAATCAGGGGGAAGGATAATGACTAAAAGGATTCCGGCTTATAAAAAACAGCAGGTGAGCAGAGTCTTAACTAATGTTTTGAAAATGATTACAGTTTTTTCAATAGTATTGCTTGTTTTGGTTGTTCCCGGATGCAGTGAGCAATATAAAATGGAGCGCATGGTATGGGACGCGGAACGGGCCGCGGAGCCTATAGTTACAAATCAAGGCATGGCTTCAACATTTGAATTTGACAATGCAGTGTCAAAATTCGAGAAAATAATAGAAAAATCTCCGGATTCTCAATACGCGATAAACGCACGGCTTCGAATAGCGGATCTTTATACTGTGCGGAAATTATTTGATAAAGCCAGAGCGGTTTATGATATGCTTATTTCCTCAAACGGAAAAAAACCGGAGTTAGCGGCACTTTGCGTATTCAAAAAAGGACAGGCTTATGAGCTTGAGGGTAATTGGGCGCAGGCGCTTAAAACGTTCAATGAGATTTTGGCTGATTATAATAAAACCAGCCAGAGCCTGTCGGTGCCTTTGTATATCGCGCGTTATTATGTGAAAAATGATGAGAAAAGATCATCACAGCAGGCTTACGCGGCGGCAATAAACTTTTACCAGAAAATTGCTGATGAATATAAAAACACAAAAGCAGCATTACTTGCCGAAAATCTGGTTGTGCGTACCTATATGGAGCAGGAAGACTGGAATTCCGCGATTACTTTCATAAATAAGCTGGATAAGAAATATAAACTTGGCCCGGATACTTTAATGGTCTTAGCTAAAATTTATCAGAATAAACTGGATAATGCTGAGCTTGCAAAAGCTACGTATGAACGGATTCTTAAAGACTTTTCGGATAAGGAACAGATTGTTAAGGCGGTTAATCAGCAACTGGAGAGTCTTAATAAAAAAGCTGATTAGCTCATGGCATAAAGCAGAAAGCGCTTCGCGCTTGGCTCATAGCTCTTAGCTCATGGCATAAAGCAGAAAGCGCTTCGCGCTTGGCTCATAGCTCTTAGCT
>JAKLQT010000143.1 GCA_022013205.1 Candidatus Omnitrophota bacterium
CAGGCCATTAGAGCAAATACGCCAGAGCAAGAAGCGCCCCATGAATGAAAAAAAGATGTTGATATATTTATTGCGTGAAATGGGAACACTGACGAATCAAGAGATCGGTGCGCTTGTGGGAATGAAAAAGAGTGCGGTGAGTATGGCAGTGCAGAGTTTGGAAGAGGAGATGTCAAGGAATTCGGGATTGCGCAAGGAATTAAAGAACATAATTTGTACTTTGGAGGGCTGACCCCTCTTTTTGTTTTTATAACGCGCAGTGGAAAAGCGATTGATCACAGCAGCTTGATTCGGAAGATAAAAAAATACGCGAAACAAGCAAAGATAAACAAACACATTACTCCCCACGCGTTCCGGCATACCTGCGCGACGCATCTGTTAAAAAACAATGCTGCCCTAAGGCACATTCAAGAACTTTTAGGACATAAATCGATTGAAACCACGCAGATATATACCCAGGTAGAAATCAGCGATTTAAAGCGGGCACATAAGAAATATCATCCACGGGAGCGAGGAGACTAAGATGTTAAGACAAGAAGAATTTTTACTTTATCTTAGAAGCCGGGGATATAAAGTAGGCACGCTTAAATATAAAGAAATCTATCTGTATCAATTTAATCTCTGGCTAAGCGGACAAAGACAAAAGGACATAAAACAAGTGACCGGCAAAACCATAAGGACATACCAACATTATCTTGTTAATGAATACCGGAAAAAGGATCAGCGGCGGTTATCCCCGCTAACGATCTTATCCAAACTCAGCGTCCTGAGAAAATACTTTCGTTACCTGGTGAAAACAAGAGAAATCTTTTTAGATCCGACGATAGATATTAAACTGCCTAAATCAAGAGACTACTTACCTAAAAATATCTTAACAAAACAAGAGGCAAAACATCTTTTAACCTTACCCAGCAAAAATACAGCTGTGGGCATACGGGACCAGGCAATATTAGAACTGCTATATACCAGCGGGATCCGAAGGCAGGAACTATGCAAACTAGGCCTCTATGATATAGACCTAAAAGATAAAAGCATCCACATCAGAACGCCCAAGAACCGCAAAGACAGGATCTTGCCGATTGGAAGCAAAGCCAAAGAGGCCATAGAAAAGTATTTATTAATCAGCCGGCCGAGGCTAGGCAAAGACATAAAAGAGAGAGCGATATTTTTAAGCCGAAGCGGACGGAGAATAAGCAAAGAGACGTTAAACTATATTGTTAAGAGTTACTCTCGTAAAATGAGGATCGAGAAAAAGATTACACCTCATTGTCTAAGGCACAGCTGCGCCACACATCTACTGCAGAACGGAAGCAGCCTAAGGATCATTCAGCGGATACTCGGGCACAGCCGGATCAGCAGTACGGAAATATATACCCGGGTAGTGCCGGAAGATTTAAAAAAAATGATATTAAAATACCATCCCCGTGGCAGAGCTGATAAAGTTGCTTTTTTTAGGAAAAAAGGTATATAATAAAAAAGTAATATGTTCTTTGAAGTCGCGCGGGTAGCGGCAGTTAGGCCTCTTTTTTCGGACACCATCTATGCCAGATAAACCGGGCTAGGTGGTATGATGCCAACACAGGCAGGTTCATAAGCAGGGATCCGATTGGCATATCTGGAGGGATTAATCTTTATGGGTATTGCGGAAATAACGTTACTAATAATACTGATCCAAAAGGATTAGAATATGGAGTAGATACTGGATGGGGATGGGAATTGGGTTTATTTGTCTCGGTTGGAACTTTTGAACTTACATGCTGTGATGATAAATGTAAAAAACATTTAGCGAGATATAAAAAGAAATGTTATGGATTGTATGCTGGAGGATCTGTAGGTGGAGGTGTAGTAACGGGTTTAAGTGGCGCAAGCTGCCCTAGGGGGTATGAAGGATGGTTTAGCGAAGGAAGTCCTATCCCAACACCAGGAGCAGGAGCTGATTTTGCATATTCTGATGATATCTCTAGAGGTCCTCATTATGCTGGAGCTGGGCTAGGTTGGAGTTGGGGAGTAAGGCGTTGTTATTATACTCTAATTAGCGACCAAATTATTGGAGAATGTAAGTGATGGCAAAAGATATTTTTATTTATAGAATAATAAACATGTTTTTAAAATTAATAATTGTTATGGGTATAATTGCATGCAGTTATGTAATTGCTAATATGTATTATGGGGGGGGAGTATTAGAATCCAAAGAAAACACTAAATATTTTAGTAATAAGTTTGAAAACGATAAAGAATATATGTTATTTAATCATGGGAGAGTAAGTTATTTGACTAAAAGTCAATACGATATATTGGTAAGATGGGAAAACGGTTCTAATATATTGGGGATATTTATAAATATATTAGGCGTGACCAGTTTGTTTTTATTATTATTTGCTGTTAAATTTAAAATTTCAGATTTCAAAAAGAGCATTAATTTAATTGCTAGAGATTTAAAAAAAGATAGAACTTTTGTTGTGCTAGTAACAATTTTTTTATTAGAGATATTTTTTAGTCCAATAGTAATTTTTATTTGGAGGAGATGAAATAGAGCAGAAAGAGGAAATCTAGGGGACATACTATAAAAACAGCAGACGGGAAGGTAAAACACAGCTTGAACACCCCTATTATACGCCACTTTAAAGCCTCATCCCCAGACACCC